>CAMDOY010000246.1 GCA_945903655.1 Rhizobium sp. Q54
CGTGCCGTTCGCCCGCCGCGACTTCGAGATTGATGTCGTTTGTGACGACAAGGCTGCCGAAGGCCTTGTTGAGATGTTCGATGCGCAGCAGGCTCATGGCGCGCTCCCACCCGCTTGCCGCTTCAGCATGCCCCAGATGCCCTGGCGGAAGAACATCACGCAGCCCACAAAGATCACGCCGACGACCAGCAGCCAGTGCTGGGTGTGGGAGGAGACGAAATGCTTCATCAGCAGGAACACACCGGCGCCGATGGCGGGGCCCATGAGCGAGCCCGCACCGCCCAGCACCACCATCAACAGCAGCATGCCCGACATGCCCCAGGAGAGCGCGTCAGGCGATACGAAGCCGTTGTACAGGGCATAGAGGGTGCCTCCGATGCTGCCGAAGAAGCCCGCGAGGATGAAGGCGACAAGCCTTATCTGTTGCGTTGCGAAGCCCATAGCGCGCATGCGGGTCTCGTTCTCGCGGATGCCCACGAGCGCGTGGCCGAATTGGGAGGCGATGAGGCGGCGCATGGCGACCAGCACCAGCGCGAAGATGGCGAGGGTGAACAGATACATGGTCAGGGGATCGGCGAGCGACCACAAGAAGAGGTCCGGCTTCACCAGACCGCCGATGCCGTCGGAGCCGCCAATGGCCCGCCATTTCACCCCGACGGAGAAGATCAGCTGCGCGAAAGCCAGTGTCAGCATGAGGAAGGCGACGCCCGTCATACGCACGCAGAAAAAGCCGATGGCGGCGGCGGCGACCGTCGCGACGCTGATCCCGCACAGGGCCGAAAGCCAGACGCTGAAGCCCAGCTTCACCGCCAGCAGAACCGTGCCATAGGCGCCGAGCCCGAAGAAGGCGGCGTGGCCGAAGGAGACCAGCCCACCATAGCCCATGAGCAGGTCAAGGCTCATGGCGGCGATGGCGAAGATCAGGGTTTCCGTGATGAGGCCCAGCGAATAGCTGCCCGCGAAGAGCACGGGGATGATGATGGCGAGCGCCAGGGCTGCGAGCCATTTGTAGAGGTCGTTGCTTTTCGCCGCTGCGCTCATTGTCACATGCTCGCGGATTGGTGGCCGAAGAGGCCATGCGGGCGCACCAGCAGAATGACGATCATGGCGAGATAGATGAGGAACATGGAGAGTTCCGGCATATAGGCCTTGCCGAAGGTGTCGGCCATGCCGATGACCAGGCTGCCCACGAGCGACCCCTTCAGCGAGCCCATGCCGCCGATGACGATGACGATGAAGGCGGGTATGAGCACCTCCACATCCATGCCCGAAAACACGTTCAGCAGGGGGCCGGCGACGACGCCAGCCAGCGCCGCCAGCGCCGCGCCGCTGGCGAAGGTGGCGGTCAGCAGCAGCGGCACATTCAGGCCAATGCCCATGGCGGTATGGGCGTCGTCAACGCCCGCGCGCACCATGGCGCCGGCGCGGGTTTTCTCGATGAACAGCCATAGAACAATGGCGATGAAGATTCCGAAGCCCAGCAAAGCCAACCGGTAGAGCGGGAAAATACTGCCGAAAATCTCCACGGAACGATCCAGCAGATCGGGCTCATCGAGGCCGAACATCTCGCGGCCCCAGATGGATTCCGTGAGGTCGGTGAGGATGAAAGAGAAGCCGAAGGTCAGCAGCACCTGATCGAGCTTGCCGCGCGCATAGGTCGGGCGCAGAAAAAACACCTCGATCACGATGGCCACCATCGCCACGGCGATGGGCGCCAGAAGCAGCGCCCACCAGAAACTGCCGGTGAGCTTGATCACGCTGAGCCCGCAGAAGGCGCCCAGCATGAAGAAGGATCCATGGGCGAGGTTCACCACACCCATGAGGCCGAAGATCAGCGACAATCCCGACGCCAACAAAAACAGCAGCACGCCGTAGACGAGGCCGTTCAGCGTCTGCGTCAGGATCAGGTCCATGACGTCTTCTCTTGCCAAGCGGTTTTGCGCACCGGGGGTTATGCCTTGTTGCCGGGGAAGTCGCCCATCTGCCTGACGACGTCGATGACCTCGTTGACGATCTGGTTGTTTTCTTCCTTGGCGCGGCGGATGTAGATGTTCTGGATGGCCTGATGGGTCACGGGATCGAAGCTGATCGGCCCGCGCGGCGCCACGAAACTCACCTTCGCCATGGCCGCCAGGAAGGCCGGTCGGTCCTCGATCTTGCCGCCCACCGCCTTGGCTGCCTCATCGACGCAGCGCAGGGCGCTATAGCCGGTCTCCTCGAAGATGCCGGGCATGGCCTTGTACTTGGCGCGGTAGCGCTCCACGAAGACCTTGTTCTCGGGCGTATCCAGCAGCTCGCTGTAGATGCCGGAGGAGATGCCGCCCACCGCGCTCTTGCCCTGGCCGGAGAAGGTGTCGGTGTCGAGCACGGACTGGAAGCCGACGAGCGTGGACTTGCCCTTGAGGCCGAACTGGTCGAACTGCTTGACGAAGCGCGCCGCATCCGTGCCGCCAAAGAAGCAATAGGTGAGCCCGGGCGCCGATGCGCGCAGGTCGGAGATATAAGCGCTGAAATCGGTTGCGGTGATCGGGGGGTAGATTTCCTTGACCACCTTGCCGCCGCCCTTGAGGTAGGATTCCTTGAAGGAATTGGCGATGTCGTGCCCGGTCACGAAGTCGGACGCCACAATGGCCGCATCCTTGGCGAGATTTTTCGCCGCCCATTCGCCCATGGCGTAGGCGACCTGCCAGTTGGACACTGTGGGGCGGAAGAAATTAGGCAGGCGCAATTTCGTCAGGACCGTCGCGCCCGCGCCGGTGCAGATCCAGGGGGTGCCGTTGGCGCGGAGGTAGTCGACCATGGCGAGGGCCACATGGGAGCCGAGCGGGCCCATGATGACCTGCACCTTGTCGCTCTCCACGAGCTTGCGGAGTTTCTGCAGGCCCACCTGCGGGTTGAACTCGTCGTCCTCGCGCAGGATCTCCACCTTGCGACCGGCCACCATGCCGTTGTTCTCGTCGAGATAGAGCATCATGCCCTTGTAGGCGGCCTCGCCGAAGACGCCGTAGCCCTTGGTATAGACATTGAGCGCGCCGATCTTGATGGTGTCCGCGCCCTGGGCGATGGCGGCGCCAAAGGCCCCTTCAAAGGCGAGCGCCGTGGACGCGGCGGCGCCCTTCAGGACCGCGCGGCGCGACTGGGTGGATGTCAAAAGATGTTTCATGGTCCCCTCCGGTTTGTTTTTTGATGATGGTTTCATGATACGTGTTTGTTGCGCAAGCCCAACCGTTCCATGCGGGGCAGGATTTCATCCCGCAGGATCGGAAATTCGTCGATGTAATTGACGAGGCCGACGGCCATGCCATCAAGGCCCGCGTCGCTGAATTGCTTCATGCGGTCCACCACCTGGTCATAGGTTCCCAGCAGGGGATAGGTGCCGATGCCGCTGACGTGACGCTCCACCATCCGCCGCACGACCTCTGGGGGAATGGAGCGCCCGCCGCCGGAAATGCGGATGTTGACGATGTGCTCGGCCGCCTCCCAGTCGCCCTGCTCATGGACGATGTAGTGATGGTAGTCCTTCGCCTCTTTCTCGGTCTTGCGGCTGATGATGTGGCCGGAGGCGTAGACCCCCGCTGGACGCCCCGCCAGTTCGCGCAAGCCAGCGATGTCTTTGGTCAGGGCCGCCTCATCGAAAATGTTCATGAACAGGCAGTCGGCGTTGCGCGCGGCGAAGGCGCGCCCGGCGGTCGAAGATCCCGCGCTCATCACCAGCGGGCGACCGCCGCCGAAGGGCTTGGGCTTGAGCAGCACGTCCTTCAGGTGGAAATACTTGCCGTCATAGGTGAAGGGCTGGTCCTCGCTCCAGACGCGCCCGGCGATGTCGAGCCATTCCTGCGTATAGGCGTAACGCTCGTCATGCTCGAACAGGGTTTGGCCGAACATGGCGAATTCGCCCTCGTTCCAGCCGGAGACCACATTGACGCCGAAGCGTCCCTTGCCCACGTGGTCGGCGGTGACCATCTGCTTGGCGGCGAAGATGGGGCTGATGAAGGAGACATGCAGGGTGCAGAAGGCGGAGATCGCCTGGGTCGAGGCCAGCAGGCCCGTCGCCCAGCAGATCGTTTCGAAGGTTGTGCCTTCCGTATCCGTTTCGCCGCGATAGCCATGCCAGCGGCCGATGGGCAGAAGAAATTCGAGACCGGCGTCGTCGGCGAGGCGGGCGGCGATGACCTGATTGTCCCAGCTCTGGTCCCATCTCTCCTTCGCCTTCGTCATGGTGAGGCCGTTGGAGCAATTCATGCCGAAGAGGCCCAGCTTGAACTTGTTGGCGCCATCCATGCGGTTCTTGGGTCTGCTCATGGCTCGTTCACTCGCCCTTTTTCGCCAGCGCGCCAGTGAAATCGCCGCGCTCGATCTTGATGCCCTTGATGACCTCCTTCACCGTGCCACAGAGCGGCAGGCTCAGGCGCAGCCGGTCGGCCTCGCCGAGCACGATCATCATGTCCTTCTCGGCCCAGGGCATGGGTTGCTTGTCGACCTGCGTTTCCATGGCCCAGTTATGCGCGCTGCTTTCCAGCAGCATGTCGCGCATGGCGCTTGCGTCCACCCCATATTGCTGGCCAAGCTTGAACCCCTCCGTATTGGCGGAGATGCAGGCCCAGAGGATCAGATTATTGACCATCTTGCCCACCTGACCCGCGCCGGCGGGCCCGATGCGATGGACGGAATTTGCGAAGGTGGCGAAGGCCGGGCGGCAGCGGTCGAAGGCGGCCTCATCGCCGCCGCCGGTGATCAGCAGCTTGCCCGCCTCGGCGGCGCCCTCGCCCCGGCAGAGCGGGATGTCCAGCGGCACGAGCCCGCGCGCCTCCAGCATTTGGGCGATGGCGCTCTGGGTGGCGGGATTGATGGTCGCGGCGACGGCCACGATGGCGCCGGGCCTCGCCCCTTCCACCACGCCATGGGCCCCGAAGATGACCTCCTCCACCTGAGTCTCATAGGCGGTGAGGATGATGACGAGGTCGCTTTGAGCTGCGGCCTGCGCCGGGGTGGCGGCGATCCTGACGCCGCTGGCGCGGGCTGTCTCGATGGCCACGGGGTTCACATCGACGCCATGAACTGTGAAGCCCGCGTTGACGAGATGCCGGGCGATGGGAGCGCCCATCTTGCCCAGGCCAATGACGGCGATGTCGGCTATTGGAGCCACCATGATTTCCCTCCCCGAGGCTGAGCTCTCCGGCCAGCGCTTGTCGTTGAGGGGAAGTTGTAGACGGCTTGGCGTAGGTCGGCAAGGTGAGCATCTGGCGCTTCCGCCTCGCAGAAAGGGATCGCGTGGTAGCTCGCCGGGCGGGTGGTCCTGTGGAGAGAATCTGTGACGCTTTTGTCGCTTTCGGGGAGGAGTGGGCGATTTTTTTGGAAGAAATGCGTGATTTGTGGGTGTTTTTGCGTTGCAAAAACGTCACATTCCCTTTGGGAATCTTGTGGCCTTCAATGATTTGTCTAAATTTTCACCATCGATTCAAGCCCATTTGAGGATTTTAAAAAACCCTTATTGTCATGATGAAGGCTGCCTTTTCGGGATTTTTTGATGCCCGCTCCGGTCATACCGGCGCATAGGGCGCCTTTTTCGCAGCATGTGGGATGAATAATCGGTCACTACTGAACAAACTTGAGGCTTCACAAGCGATAACGTGACCGTGATCCTGGCTGAGACGTAACCAGTCCTCAGGAGGTCGCAATCAATGCTTCGTAATCTCGCTCTCGCCGCCGCTGCGGCGACCATCGCCACCGCTGGCTTGGCTTCCGCCGCCGATCTGCCCAGCAAGAAGTCGGTCCCCACCCTCGCCGCCGCCGAGCCCAGCGCCATCCATGGCTTTATGGATTTTGGCTACGCGAGCAGCCGCGTCACTGGCGGCGGATTGCCGGTCTATCCCAGCAGTTCGGTTCTCTTGCAGGCGGACACTGGTCTGTCCATCGATCTCTACAGCAGCAAATCCGGCTTCATCAACAGCGTTTCCGTCTTCGTCGGCGCCTGGGCTGAATCCTGGAACG
>CAMDOY010000247.1 GCA_945903655.1 Rhizobium sp. Q54
TCCCGTCTTCGACAACCTCGTATTTCGTCACCGCGCGCTCGTTTTCGAGGGCGAGGAAGCCCACGGGGCGACCATCCTTGTCGAGGCGGACCGTTTGTTTTCTGGCGTCAGTCATGGGTCTGTTCCTTCGCAGTTTGGGGCGGAGCGGAAAGCACGCCCGCCGTCATCGTGAATATGTCGTCCGTGACTTGCCGGAGAAAGTCCCTGTTCTGTTCCACCACCACCATTGCGATCCGTCCGCGAAGGGCCTTCAAGGCCGTCATGACCTGCTGGATCATGATGGGCGCCAGTCCCTGGGTGGGCTCGTCCAGCAGCAGCACACGCGGGTTCAGCAGCAGGGCGCGGCTGATCGCCAGCATCTGCTGTTCGCCGCCGCTCAGCGACCCGCCCATCTGGTCGAGTCGCTCCGCCAGACGGGGAAAGAGCGCCAGCACCTCCTCCAGCGCAGTCTTGAATTGCGCGGGCGTGAAGCGCGCGGCGGCGGCGCTGAGATCGAGGTTCTCGCGGACGCTCATGGTCGCGAAGATCTGCCGCCCCTCAGGCACGAGGCACAGGCCCAGGCGCGCGCGGGCGTGCCCCCGCTGCGCTTGCAATTCCAGCCCATCGAGCTGGATTTCGCCTTGCTGGGCGGGCAGCAGGCCCGCGATGGTCTTGAGCAGCGTGGTCTTGCCCGCGCCATTGGGGCCGAGGATCCCGATGGTCTGTCCCTGCTCCACGGTGAAGGCGACATTGCGGAAGATGGGCAGGGCGCCATAGCCCCCGCCAAGACTGGCGATGGTGAGCAGGGCGGTCACGTCAGCGCTCCGAAATAGGCGTCCTGCACCGCTTTGTCGGCGAGAATGTCGGCGATGTCCCCTGAGGCGATAGGGCGCCCGCTGTCCAACACCACGCCCCGGTCCGCAATCCTGCGCACGAAGTTGATGTTATGCTCGACGATGACGATGGCGCTTCCCTGCGCCCGCAGGCGCGCCAGCAGGCGGGCGAGATGTTCGAGTTCTTCTTCGCCGAGCCCCACGGCGGGCTCATCGAGCAGCAGCAGGGGCGGGTCCCCCGCCGCCGCGCGGGCCAGATCGATCAGTTTGTGCTGTCCGGCGGACAGTTCCCGCACTTGCCGGTAAGCGAGATGCTGCAGGTCGAAGGCCTGTAACTGCGCCAGCGCACGCGCTGCGATTTGTGCCTCGGAAAGCGCGGGGAAAATCTGGTCGAGCCGGACCATGACATTTTCCAGCACCGTCAGTTCCGGCACGAGCCGTGCGACCTGGAAGGATCGGCCCATGAGGGGCGCCCTTTCATGGATGGGCGCTTGGGCGAAGTCGCGGCCCATGATCAGGATCGAACCCGCTGTAGGGGTCTCGATGCCCGAGATCAGGTTGAACAGGGTCGATTTGCCAGCCCCGTTCGGGCCGACCATGGTGAAGATCTCTCCCGCCCGCACCTCGAAGCTGACGCCATCGATAGCCCTGACGCCGCCGAAGAACTTGGAGACCGCCTGAACGCGCAGATAGACTTCGGAGCCTTCAGGGGCGGGCGCAGGAGGGACGGATGCGGGCGCAACGGGTGAAGGCGTCGCAGCTGGTTGCGCGGGCCCATGGGTGGTCTGTGGGGCCTTGAACAGCCCGACAATGCCGCGCGGCGCATAGAGCACCGTCGCCAGAAAGGCCACGCCATAGATCAGCAGTTCATAGGCGGCCGCATAGCCCGAGACCACAAACAGCCATTGCACCGCCAGCGTGCCCACGACCGGGCCCAGCAGGGAGCCGAGGCCGCCGAGCATGATGGTCCCCACCTGTTCCAGCGAGCGGTTGACGCCCGCATTCTCAGGTACCAGAACGCCCACATAACAGGCCAGCAGGGTTCCGCCGATGGCGGCGAAGGCGCTGCCCATGGTGAAGGCGCGGGCTTTCCAGCGCACGACATCAACGCCCATGACGGCCGCCGAGAGTTCGTCATGGCGAATGGCGGCGAAGCGGCGCGCCCGCGCCCCGCGCACAATGGCGGCATAGGCGGCGAGGCCCAGCCCCAGCGCGGCGAGGCTGAGAAGATACCAGGCATGGGGGCCGATTTCCCGCCCGATGGAGAAGACGAGGCCCGAAGCGCCGCCCGTCCAGGCCGGAAAGGCTCGCGCCAGGCCCTCGACCACGAAGCCGAACCCCAGGGTCCCCACGGCCAGATACATGCCGGGCAGGCGCACGAAGATCTCCGCCACCGCGCGGGCGAGCGCAAGGGTCAGAACAAGGCCGATCAGCAGGCCTGCGGGCAGGGGCAGGCCGAGCTTCTCGAGCACCCCGCCCATATACCCGGGCAAGCTCATGAAGGCCGCCTGCCCGAAGGCGAGCATGCCCAGCACGCCGAAGATCAGGTTCAGGCCGACGGCAGAGAGGGCCAGCAGGGCCGTCAGCGTCCCCAGCCCGACCGTCAGGCCTGGCAGGCCCAGATAGGGCGAGGCCGCCATGAGGCAGCCCAAAGCCAGAGAGGCGATGATCCGCATGGTCATGCCCGCTGGCTCCCGCCAAACCGGATCTTGCGCGTCTGCCAGACCGCGACGCCGATGAGGATGGCGAAGATGACCGGGTCTTGCGCCAGCGCGCCAAAATAGGTGGTGACGAAGGCCTCCGACAGCCCAAGGCTCAAGCCGCCGACGACCGCCAGCGCGGGCGACATGCCCGCCAGCGCGGCGGCGATGATGCCCCGCAGGGTCATGCCAAGGCCCGCCTGATAGTCGATGGAGGTCAGGGGCACCAGCAGCACCGCCGCCAGCCCGCCCAGCAGGCCCGCGATGGCGCTGGCGATCAGGCGCATGCGATCCGTATCGATGCCCAGCAGCTCCGCCGCATCGGGGTTCTCGGCGGTCGCCCGCAATTTGCGCCCCAAGGGCGTGCGCACAAGGAAGAGGCTCACACAGATGGCTGCCGTGAAGCCAATCGCGACCAGAGCCACGCCCTGCAGGGGAATGGCGCCCCCGGCGAAGCGGATGGGCGGGCCGACGAAAAGACGGGGGAAGGAGAGGGGATCCACGCCCGCCGCCACCATCAGCACGCCGCGCGTCAGAAAGGCTGCGGCGAGGGTGATGAGGATGAGGCTCGATATGGGCAGATGCCGCCGGGGCTTCATCAGGATCTGATCGACGGCGACAGCATAGAGCATCGCCACCACCAGCGCCGCGATGCTGGCGATGAACTTGCTGACGCCCATGCCGGCCACAAGGCCCGCCGTCACGCCGCCCACGGCGAAGGTCTCCCCATGGGCGAGGTTGAGCACCCGCGAGGTTCGGAACGCGACAATGAGGCCGATGGCGAGCAGCGCGTAAACGCCGCCCGCCATCAGGCCGCTATAGATAGCCTGGGTGACAGGATTCACTTGATCCCCGCAGCCTCGACCCAGACGCCGTTCTTGAACTCCACGATGGCGACACCATCCTTGCCCAGGCCCACGTGATCCTCGGGGGAGAATTTCAGGGTCTGGATGCTCTTGATCGGCGTGGTCTCAAGGAAGGTCTTGACCGCCTTGGGATCCTTGGGATCGGCCACATTGGCGATGATCGCATGCGCCGTGTCGGCGAGCATGGCGCCCGTGAGGGTCAGCATGTCCACCTGTTGGCCGCGCCAGGCCTTGAAGCCCTTTTCGAAGGCCTCATAGGCGGCCCGTTCATCAGCGGTCAGCAGGGCGGGCGCCACGCTCTTCAGGGCGGTTCCCAGAAGCCGCTTGGGCATCTCGTCCTTCACGAGGTTGGTGAAGGCGTCGGAGATATTGGCGTAGGAGATCACCAGCGGCAGCTCAAGCCCCAGGTTGTTGTAGCTCTTGACCACAGAGGCCGCGCCCGCGCCCGAATAGCTGGAGTAGATCACCTTCACATCGGCCTGTGCGACCTTGGCGAGCTGGATCGAGGCGTCGGTCGCGCGCAGATCGATGCGCGCCAGGTTGAGCTCGATGCCGGCGGCGGGATAGACCTCCTGCGCGCTGCGCACGCCAATCTCGCCGCTGGAATCGGTGGCCGCGACCATGCCGATCTTCTTCACGCCGCCGCTTTTCAGAAAATCCGCCAGCGCCTGGGTCTGGCTGCGGTCGGAGGGGCTGGTCTGGAAGACATAGGTGGAGGCGGCGGGGATCACGTTCGGCGAGGGCGTCAGCATCACCGGGCCATTGACCACCAGCGGCATGGTCGCGAGAATGGGTCCCGTCACCGAGCAGTTGATGAGCAGCGCTACGCCCCGGGAAATCAGATCGCGGGCGCAGTTGACGGCCTTTTCCGGACTGCCTTCATCGTTGCAATGGGCGATCTCGACCTGCTTGCCTTTCACGCCGCCCGCCTTGTTGGCGGTCTCCGCCCAATATTGCAGGGATTGCAGCTGCCGCGTGCCCACAGTCGCGATAGGGCCCGTGGTTGGCGCGATGACGCCTATGGTGACATTCTGCGCGAGAGCCTGCGTCGCCAGACCTGCGGTCAAGACGAGACCAGCGATCATTCCATATTTCATGATGTCCTCCCCAAGAGATTGTATTTTCCGTCTTTCAGGCGCTCCAGGCGCCCTTGGTCGTAGAGTTGTCCAAGCTCGCGAACGACATCGCGTCCATCGCGTGAACCGGACGCCGCCAGCAGATCGGCGAAGGTGGCGGGGCCTTCCCCCAGCTTTGCCTCGACGCTCGCCTTTGGCGATAGGCGCGCCTTGGGCGGCAGCGGCGTCATGAATTCGAAGCTGTTCTTCTTGCCGAAGGGAATGGTGCAGTCAAAGCCGCCCTTGGCGCCGGAGCGCGAGCCTTCGAGCGAAGGATCCAGCGGCACCGCCCGCATGCCGCTCATGGTGACGAAATCGCGATCCGCCTGGAAGCGCGTCGCCAGCGCCCAATCGACATGGTCGGCGCTGAAGATATCGATGTCGTCGTCGAAGACGAAGACATGTTTCACATCCGCCACCGAACCGAAGGCGGCGGCGATGGCGTTACGCGCCTCGCCGGGCACCCGCTGGCGCAGGGAGATGCGCACATTGAACATGCCGCCCGATGAGGCCGTGGCGCAGACCGCCACGGGCTCGCGCACGGCGGTTTGCAGCGCCGCCCACAGGGCCGCCTCCGTCTTCACCGCCGCCAGCACCGCCGTATCCGTGCGCGCGATGGTCGAGCCGCCAATGGTCACGGTCTGAAACAGGGCGTCGCGGCGATGGGTGATCGCGGTGAGATGAAAGACCGGGTTCTTTTTCAAGATGCCGTAATAACCGACATATTCGCCATAGGGCCCTTCGGGCTCCACCATGCCGCGCTCATCAAGATAGCCTTCGAGCACATATTCGGCGTCGGCGGGCACGTAGACGTCGATGGTGCGGCATTTCACGATAGGTAAAGGCGCGCCGCGCATGGCGCCGATCACATGCAATTCATCCATCGGTGGATTGGTGACGAGGGCGGCCAGGAAATCGAGGGGATGGGAGCCCACGGTGAAGGCGATGGGCAAGCGCTCGCCCCTTGCGGCGGCGGCCAGATACATGGCGCGCAGGTCGCTGGGCGCGTTTGTGTCGATCCCTGCGGACCGGGGCCCCCGCAGCATCAGGCGACGGCAGCCGATATTGGTCCATCCGCTTGCCCTGTCGACGGCGAAATCGACGCCCGCCGAGATATAGGGCGCGCCATCCAGCTCATGCTGGAGATGGACGGGCAGGGCGCAAAGATCCGCCTGCGTTCCGGTGAGCACGACCTGCTGCACCGGCGCCTCCTCCTGCGAGACTTCCACAGGCGCGATCCCGCCGGTGGATCGTGCGCGCAGCTTCGCCGCGAATTGCGCGTCATCAACATCCAGCGCCATCGCGAGGCGGCTGCGGGCGCCCATGACATTGCCGATGAGTTCGGTCTTTTCGGGCCCTACCGAGCGAAACCAGACGGCGCGGGGCTCCCCATCCAGAACGGCTGCGACGTCGATCAGATCGATCGGGGCGTCATGGACCAGGCATTCCCCTGCTTCGACCAGTCGTTGAGCGAAAGCGCGCA
>CAMDOY010000248.1 GCA_945903655.1 Rhizobium sp. Q54
CGAGGCGGCTCGCCAGCGGGTCCAGCGCCAGCACGATCAGCGGCGCCCCAAGCATGATGGCGGCCATTGCGCCGCCCAGAAGCTTCGCCAGCCGTTCCGGGGCCGCATAGCTGGCGGAGAAGACGGCGACGCCCATGATGAGCGCCGTCAGCGCGATGGGCGCCATGACCGCTAAGGCCGCGCTGGCGATCAGCGCTCCCAGAAGGCCTGCGGAGGTGAGTCGCTCCCGCAGGGCGAGACTGGCCAGGGCGGGCCATAGAAGCACCACGAGGCCCGTCACCGCCCGTCGCAGGGTGTCGCCGCCATCCAGTTCCGCGCTGCGCTGGGGCTCCAACCCCGAAAAGGCGACGGCCAGGGTCGCCAGCGCCGCAGCTGCGAGGCCGACGGGGAGCAGATTTGAATTGGAGGGCTTCAGGCGCGACGGGGCGCAGCTGATGGCCGCCGCTGCGATCAGAACCGTGCCGACGGTTTTCAGGAAGCGCTCCAGCGCCATCGCGGGAAAGGGCGTCCAGATGAAGGACAGGCCCGCCCAGATCAGCAGCGCCAGCGTGATCAGCACCAGCGGGCGCCCTAGCGCACCATTAAGCTGGCGCGCCACTTGCGCGCGCGTCCCCGGCAGCAGCAGCCCGCCGATGATCATGAGCAGCGCCGCCACCGGCGTCAGCACGAAGAGACTTCGCCTTGAGACCACGGCGGCGCAGGGCACGGCGATCGCAAACAGGGCGATGCCGATGCGCAGCAGCACCTCGCCCGACATGGTGGCGGGATCGCCTGCTGATGGCTGTTGCGAGCGGTACATGGGACCCATCCGGTTCGGCGAGCGCTTCGCCGAAACAACATCTTATAGAAGCTTAGTTTACGGCGCTGTTGATATGGGGCAACACTGGCTCTTAAAACAGCTTAGGCTTCGCCTGGAGGCTTTCTGCGCAGGGATTTCGTGGTGGAGGCGATCTTCTTGGAGTCAAGCCGCCGCGTCTTGGAGCCCAGGGTCGGGCGGGTGGCGATTCGTTTGATGGGCCGAATCGCCGCTTGTCGCACCATGGCGACCAGCCGCTCCAGGGCGTCGGCCCGGTTGCGCTCCTGGGTGCGGAACCGCTGGGCGAGGATCACGATCACACCATCTTGCGTGAGGCGGCTGCCCGCCAGCTTCATCAGGCGCTCGCGCACATCCTCGGGCAGGGTCGCGGCGCCCCGCGCGTCGTAGCGCAATTCGACGGCGGTCGAGACCTTGTTGACGTTCTGCCCGCCCGGCCCCGACGCGCGGATGAAGGATTCCCGCAGGTCTCCTTCATCAATGCTGGTGCGATGGTCGATCCTGATCACGGGAGTCTCCGGGCCTCATGGCTGGCGACTGTTTACAGGACCGCGCGGGCGCGCGCATCTCTTCCTCAGTTCATGATCATCTTTTTGGGATCGAGCGCGCTGCGATAGAGGCCGAGCTCCTTGCCCACGGTGATATAGACGTCGAGATCGTCGGGTTTGACGGCGGTCTTGAAGGCGGCGGGCGCGTTCGAGGTGAAGCCCAGAATCTTTTGCTCGATCGCTCTGGTCTCGTCCTTGTTGGCGGCGATGAAGGCGATGGATTCATCCATGGCCTCGCGGAACGCCTTGACGGCGTTGGGGTTCTTCATGGCCCAGTCGCCGGTGGCGATATAGCCGACCATCAGCAGGTCGGGAAAATATTCGGCCACATAGTCCGCGAAGACATAGCCAGCCCCGCTGTTGACCGCGATGGAGCGCATGGGCTCGGTGATGGTCACCGCATCCAACGTGCCGCCCTTCAGCAAATCAGGCATCTGGGGGAAGGCGGCCTCCACGAAGGTCACCTCCCTGGGGTCGACGCCCTTCAGCTTCAGCCATTTCTTGATGAAGACGTCCATGGTGCTGTTGAAGCCGGCGACGCCGATTTTCTTCCCCTTGAGATCCTCGGGCTTTTCGATCTTGAGGGTGCTGCGCACCATGAGCGCGATCTTCGAGGTCTCCTTGAGATGGCGCGCGGCGCCCGCCACCAGCCGCATGTCGAGGCCGCCGTCATTGGCCTGCAACAGGAGCGGCATGGTGGAGGAGCCCATCTGCAGATCGCCGGAGACGAGGGCGGGGGGGATATTGGTGATGATGGGGATGCGTTTGGGCTCCACATCGAGGCCACGTTTTTCGAAGAAGCCCTTCTCCTTGGCCACCAGCAGGGGCACGAAATCGCTGGCGGTCACATAGCCCACGTTGATCTTGCCCTGCGCTAGGGCGGGCGGGCTCGCCATGGCGACAAGGCCCAGGGCGGCCAGAGCGCCCAGAATGCTATGGAAAGCACGCATGTTCATCCTCCTCAGTTTGTTGATTTTTGCGTTTGGATCCGGAGCGCTCAGCGCTTCACCTTGATCGCCTCTTTGGCCTTTTTCAGCAGGTCCGGGGGACTGGCGTAGATCTTCGCCAGAAAGGCCTGGATGTCCTCGCCGCTGACCGGCCCCACCTGCAGGCCCATCTTGCTCGCCTCGGCCAGGAGATCAGGATCTTTCCAGACCTCCATAAAGGCCTTGCGCAGGGCTGTGACCCGCTCGGGCGCCACTTCGGCGGCGACGAAATAGGGGCGGCTGAAGGTTTGCTGGGAATAGACGATCTCCAGGATGCGGCGCTGCTCCTCGGTCTTGGCGAAGTCAGCGGTGCGGGGCAGGCCCATGCGGTCCATCTCGGGATGGCCGGTCAGGCCTTCCTGCGCGATGATCGAGATCTCGCCGCTCTTCAGCAGATGGACATATTGGGTCTGGATGCTCGACCAGTTCATGCCGCACATGCCGTGCACCTCGCCCTTTTCGATGGCGGCGGTCATTTCGCGAGTGCCGGGATAGCCCACGACCATGCGGAATTTCGTGCCCAGCACATTGTTGAGCAGCACCGGCAGATAGCCGGTCGAGCCGGTCTCCGCCGTTCCGGCCATGATCAGCTCGGTCTGGAAGGTCTGCGCGAAGGTTTTCACCGGGGCGTTTTTGCCGACGACGCACAGGAAGGCGTCGACGTCGGCGCTGCCGAGATAATTCAGCTTCGCCGGGTCGTAGCGCAGCTGCGCGGCGTCCTCGAGCACCGGGCCGAGGGGCTGGGCGGAGAAGGGGGCGCCGATGAAGGTCCCGTCCTTGGCCGCGACGCTCGCGATATAGCCGCCCATGAGATGGCTGCCCGCGCCTGGCATATTCGCCACCACCACGGTGGGATTGCCGGGAATGTGGCGTCCGATATAGCGCCCCATGGTGCGCGCATAGGTGTCGTAGCCCCCGCCTGCGGAGGTCCCCACGACAATGGTGACGGTCTTTCCCTTCCAGACGGAGGCCAGATCCTCTGCCTGCGCGCTCCCCATGGAGACGCAGGCGGCGAGGACGGCGACCGCCAGCATTTTGGCGCGCGACATGAACGTTCTCCCGGCGGGCCTGCTTTTCCAAAAGGAAAACAGCCCTTGCTCGCTAGGGTAACGACGTTGTGGCGCGCGTCAATCGCCGTGGTGATCAGAGATGCGCGAGCTTGGACATCACTTCGCTGGTGAAAAGGTTCAGCGAGCGCATGGCGTGATCAAAGCGCATGGAGCCGAAGAAGGGATAGGTGAGGAGGTAGTTGAAGCCCAGCTCCCCCGCCTGCCGCTCGATTTCCGCGCGCACGGTCTCGGGCGATCCGGCGATGACGGCGCCATCGCGCAGGGCGTCCTCGATGGTGGCGGCCAGGGGGATGTTGAGCCGCTGGGCGACGTCGCCCTCATGGGCGTGCTTGCGCACGAGATAGGTGAGGTTGGCGTGATGCTCGGCCACGGCGGGAGCGGCGATGGCGCGCGCCTGCTCATCCGTATCGGCCACCACCACCTGACGCAGCACGCCGATCACCGCGCCGCCCTTGAACTCGCCCTTGGGCTGGGCCGCCCCGCCGCGCTTGGCCAGCGCCTCCAGATAGGCGTCGATATTGGCCTTGGCGCGGGCGCTGGGTCCATTGGTGACGAAATGCAGGCCTTCCTCGCCCGCGAAGGCCGAACCTGTCGCATTGGACGAGGCGTACCAGAAGGCGGGATGGGGACCCTGCAGGGGGCGCAGCGGCACGGGCACGTCCTTGTAGGCGTAGCGGTCGCTGTCATAGCTGAAGGTGTCGCTGGTGAGCGCGACCTTCAGGCACTTGTAGGCGTCCTCGAAAATCTCGCGGGACTTGCTGTGGTCGATCTTGTGATAGGCGAGCTCGAAGGGGGAGACGCCGCGCCCGACGCCCACTTCCATGCGGCCATTGCTGAGATGGTCAAGGATGCAGATTTCCTCCGCCAGACGCAAAGGCGAATAGAGCGGCAGCAGATAGCCCAGGGGCCCCATGTGGATGCGTTTGGTGGCCTGCGCCACCGCGCCCAGCCACACGCCGGGAACGGGGACGGTGTTCAAGGGCGAGGCGTGATGCTCAGCCACATGATAGCCCCAGAAGCCAGCTTCGTCGGCAGCCTTCACGAATTCGATGCGCTCGCGAAACGCCGCCGCCATGGTGCGGTCGCCCATTTCGATATGATCAAAAACACCAAATTTCATCTGACCGACCCTTGAGGTTTCGCCCCTGCAACCGGCGCGCAATGACCCTGCTGGCGCAGCCTCTACCACGAAGGCGACGCCCGTGACACCGCCTAGTTAGGCGACAGCAGTTTCTTCGCGCGCTCCACCACCGCCTTCGGTGTGGCGTACATGGCCTGCACGATTTTCTGGGCCTCTTCGCCCGTCGTCGGCTCCACATCGAGTTGCAGCTGTTTGGCCTCGGCTAAAAAGCCCTCGTCCTTCATGGTCTTGTCGAAGGCGCGGCGCAGGGCCGCAGCGCGGACTTCCGGCACCCCGGGGGGCGCCATGAAGGGACGCGCCACAGCCATGGTGCCCATCAGCAATTCCATGAGCTGACGGTCCTCCGGATTTTTCACAAAATCAAGCACGAGGGGCACGTCCGGCAATTCGCTGCTCTTCTGCAGGCCGAACTGCATGATCACGTTAATCTTCTTGTCCCGCAGCCAGTCTGGCCGGGCCATCTTCAGCGCCGAATAGGCGACGCTGCAGCGTCCATGGGCCTCGCCGGTCTCGATGGCCATGATGGTTTCCTTGGTGCCGAGATAGCCGGTGATCAGCTTGATCTTCGTCTTCAGAACTTCGTTCAGGATGATCGGATAGGTGTCCGAATCCGAACCCGCCCCCGTCCCCGCGACGATCATCTGCTTGTCGCGGAGATCCTCGATGGTCTTGAAGGGCGTGTTTCCATAGGAGAGGCACACCCCGACATCCTTGCTGACGGCGCCGACCCAGGTGAACTTGCTCATGTCATAGCCGGGGTTGCGGGCGCCGATCAGGGGCTCGATCACCGGCCCGCCTGCGAAGGTGCCGATGGCCGTGCCATCACGCGGGGCGGACTCCGCCAGAAAATGCGCAGCCCGGATGCCGCCAGCGCCGGGCATGTCCTGCACCACGATATTCGGCGCGCCCTGCAGATATTTGCCCATGTGCCGCGCCAGCGCCCGGGCCAGCAGGTCGATGCCGCCCCCCGCCGTGCCCGCCACATAGATGGTGAGGGGCTTGTCGAAGGTTTCGGACTGGGCGCGAGCGACGCCTGAGAGGCTTGTCGCGACGATCAGGCTGGCGGCTGCGAGCCGCGCCATGGAGCGGAACATGGGTTTCTCCCGAGAAACGAATGAGGGGCGCTTGAGGCGTCCATTGATGGTGAACTCGTAGCGCAGGCAGGCCCTTGGCGCCAGTGGCGGCTCAGGTCCCCCGGGGCTCTCAGGTCCCGCGCGGCTTGGCCCGGGTGGTCGGCGCCGCCGCTGCGGGGTCGTCGGGCCAGGGATGGCGGGGATATCGGCCCTTCATGTCGGCCTTCACGGCGGCCCAGGAGCCCTTCCAGAAGCCCGGGAGATCGCGGGTGATCTGGATCGGCCGATGGGCGGGGGAAAGCAGATGCAGGGTGAGGG
>CAMDOY010000249.1 GCA_945903655.1 Rhizobium sp. Q54
GGCACGCTACTCGATAAGCTCAAAGCCGGCGAAACGCTATCACATTTCTCTGGTCAAGAAATGCATCCATTCCCTCATCTGTCACAGTCCGCTGGAATTCCGCGTAGGCTTCATGATCATCCAAGAACGCATCATCCCAAACAATGGAAGTGCCGCTGTCATTCACAACCTCAAGCGTCCACTCTGAGCCACCCTCAAGCTTCACAATGATCACCTCGACGTCTACACCATTCTGGCTGAAGTGGCCACCAAGTTCAGAATAGACAATGTTTGGCATTTCATCCGTCATCGATTGCTCCGTTGATCGGCGCTTAGGCTAACTTCGTCTCGGTGGCTGGATACGTCAATGCTTACCAGACAACACCAAGCACCGCCAATAATCGCTCAGTTTATGCGCAGGAAGATCGAGCCTTGACCGTAGTCACACCCGAACGCACCAGCTTTGTGAGACCGAAAGGGGTTATCAACGCCACATTACCTCTTAGCTGTGGCTCAAATTAATTGATTAGCGGAATACTTACCTATCGTACAAGGCCACTGTTTGAGCATGTCGGGCGTCATGATCATGTTCATATCTGTGTAATTGTATGAACAATAGGTAAGTCCCAGCGATAATTAATATCGTGTTGGCGACGATGCTAGTCTGCTTAAAGCTTGGCATTTTGCGTGCCAGCGATAAGAAGACGAACATTGGGATGAGGGCAACGATCTGTCCCAACTCCACTCCGACATTGAAGCTGAGAATTTTAGTCAACATAGATGAGGCGTCTGATTAGATTGGGAGCTGCTGTAAGCGTGTCGAAAGCCCGAACCCATGAAGTAGACCGAAAGCAAAAACGATTAAAAGTTGGTTGGGAGATTCGATATCAAACCAACGTTTGAACCCATTATTATTGTCGAACCCTTTGTAAATAACGCTCACAGCAATAGCAGCATCGACTAAAAAATAATTGAAGGTGATTTTTAGGTAGGTTGCTAATATGAGCGTGATACAGTGACCAATTGTAAAGGCTGTGATAAATTTACAGATATCTTTGAACGAATTTAGAAGAAATAATACTCCAAATAGAAAGAGGAGATGATCATAACCTGTTACCATGTGTATTGCGCCCAAGTAGACATAATCAAACAGTCCACCTTGATTCATACGGATAATGTCTTCTGGAGATATATTGTGAGCAAAGACCGGAGATGAGAACACAGTGATTGCCAAGAAAAAGAACCACTTTTTTAGGAGCGACATGTTTGAACCTCGGCGAACCATTATCAGAGCAGAAACGCTAGCTTCAGAATACGACGGACTCATGACCTAATTTCACTTGGAGGTTTTCACTATGTTAAGAACGACAGGATCGGATACGATTACCAACAATGAAGTCCAAGCTTTTCTGATTACATTCCGTCTTCTTTTTTTCGCTTCGCCGCAAACTACTACTTAGCGTGGATGCTCTAAAAAATCTCTGTACCTTTGTTCAATGCGCTGAGCACGTATGAGCCATAAAACCCGTCAATCGTATTACTGGTCGTCTGTGCGTTCATCGCCAGTGTTTCAATGCTGAGACCACCAAGCAAGTCAATGACCACAAGGAAGACGGGGAGTGATGGAGTGAGGAATGCCGTTCTAAATGTCGCTTCAATGAGAGAACCAACGCAAGACTAACTATACAATTAACGCTTGTGGGATCCGTAGTTGTTTTATCCGCCTAAGCTCCCCAGGCGATCAGATCAGTTTCCCGCATGCCTTGTCCATGGCGTTGCAATAACGACAAGATAGAGCTTCTGGCGGAATGCCAAGTTTTTGGGGCTTTCAGCATCGTGTATTCGAGTCGGGCTACGCCACCCCTCTTACGTTTGAAGTCACCAGCGCCTGAACTGTAATTCAATAGCATTCGCTTTTCCTGCGCGTAGAATGTGATGGCTGCGAATAGCTGACGGTAGAGGCTGTTGATCGGATGTTTGGGGTCGTACCCCAGCGCCGGCACGGTCAATGTGTCGTCTACTGCGTAGAGCATCGCGAAAGAAACGATATTTCCGTCGGCGTCCTGCAACACCAATGCAGTCATAACCTTAAATGACAACATGTCAGCAAAGAATTGCGAAGTGTATTGAGCATTTAGGGAGCTATGTTTGTCGATATAGATCGCCTGATAGAGGTCGCGAATTTGAGAGGCTTGCGCCATCGAGATGCTGGTCAGAACGTTCACCTGGAAGCCGCTGCGCTTGAGTACCGAGCGGTCGCGTTGTAGATGGGAGTGTTTTTTATCCAACTTCTTGCGGAAATCGAATTCGTAGACGATCCGCGCCGGTATGGCGGAAAATCGCTGGCTCTTGAGCGTCTCGATAAGGGCACTGTGTTTGTCAGTCTGCAGGTTCCGAACGCCGATGAAGTGTTTCTTGTAGCTTGATGCGATTTGCTGACAAAGGAGCGGAACATCTAGCATATTCCACTCAGTCCAGATGTTTGTGGAAACCGGAGCATTGCCAATCAAAATAACATTGTCGATGCCTAACATCTTAGCGACGAGGCCAGCGCTCTTGAAACTCCAAGCTGCTATTGAGTTATCAGCAACTTCTTGGGCCGGGTAATCGAACCAAGCGCTGCGCAGCGATGTTATATAGGTGGTGTCTAGTTGCCTTGGGTGGATACTTCTCGTGATCGGCAGGCCGGAAGCGGTGTCCAATGTCAGGTTTGCGGAACCGTTTTGTATCCAGTGAGAAAGCTCCACCGAAGGCCACTGCGGTGTCGTCCGGACGTTTTGCTGATCGATGTGGAAGTTTTGCAAGTTTCTGGGCTCATCTGATGAAAGAAATATTTCGCGGAAGCCCCATGAGGACCTTCTATCCTCTGTCAGGGCAAGCTTCGAACTCAAAGGTTAAGTTAGGGCATAATCGTTCTATCGCTCGAAGTGCGTTCACCGCCTGTCTTCGACCTCTTGAGGTATTGGTATCGAAATTCACAGCTCAACAAACAGGATTTTATATACTTTTTATGACCTCAAACGCATGTTTGTGTAACAAGAAAGAAAATTCACCATTACCTTAGGCCATCGCCGATCTGAAATCGGTAGATCCTCTACCTAAGAAATCAACTCGAAAATGTGGTGACACCCCGAAATAATCGCTTGAACATTGGATGAGAATATATTTCCGGCGGTTGCGGCCAATTTCCACATTTCATCAGCAGGTTCATGCAGGCGCGCCGCCTCGCCCCCAGCCCCATCGTGCAAAATAGACTTGCTGACGCGCAGATCCTCGTGAATGTCTTCGATGGCAGCCCCCGCACCACGGTCGAAGCCTGAGTCAGCGGCTACTCACCTTAAATCATTGCGCGTACATTCCATGCAAATCCCCAGAAAAAAGGGCTCTTCTGCAAAGCAGATGCCAGCAAAAAGCCACGGATACGAGCCGAGCCTAGCAGCAACATCTGGCAATCCGCATTTCCCTCTCACATCGCGCAGGGCCTTCATTGCCTTAACGTGACGGTCAAAAACGAATATGGCGCCCTCCACCAAAGCGCACTCACTTTTTAGTCATCCACAGCTGAACACGAGTGACACTTATCCGTCATGAGACTCAATTAGCGAAAGTCCGCAATCGACGGTCGTTTGAAGGAGCGCCCCAGTGGACCCAATCGCCAGCCCATACCGCGCCTCACGCGAACAACTTGCGGTCGCCGTTCATCACAACAAGGGGCTTACGCGCGAAGGCGCGCTTGAGCGCCTGTTTACGTATCTGTTCAGCGGCCTTGTGTATGCCCAGATATGGGAAGACCCAGTTGTGGACATGGACGCCCTATGCCTTGGCCGGACCGACCATGTAGTAGCTATCGCCTCTGGCGGATGCAATGTGGCGAGCTATCTTGTGGCGCAACCAGCATACATCACCGCTGTTGATCTAAACGCCGCCCATATCGCACTCAACAAAATGAAACTTGTGGCGATCCAGCATGCACCGAACTATCGCACGCTGCTGCAATTTTTTGGCGACGCTGCAGATCCCCGCAACGTCGAGATCTACAATCAATACATCGCCCCCCATCTTGATGCGCCAAGCCGGGCCTATTGGGAAGATCCTTCACTTCTCCGCAGCCAGCGCATCTCCCAATTCGGCAGGGGCTTTTATCGCCATGGGCTGCTGGGAACCTTCATCGGTGCGATCCATTTTCTAGCACGTGCGCATGGCTATGACCTGCGCCGCCTGCTGGAAGCCCAAACGATCGAAGAGCAACGCCAGGCCTATGAAATCCACGTCGCGCCTTTGTTCAAAAAGCCAGTCATCAAGTGGCTGGCTGGCCAGCCTGCCTCCCTCTATGGCCTAGGCATTCCCCCCGCCCAGTATCGCGCTCTGGCTGGCGACCACGAAGAGGGCATGATCGGCGCGCTGCGCGTCCGCGTCGAAAAACTCGCATATGGATTTCCCCTCGCCGACAATTATTTCGCCTGGCAAGCATTCGGACGCTCCTATTCCAGAAAATCCGATGGCCCGCTTCCCCCCTATCTCCAGGCTGAAAACTTTGAGACCGTTCGTGCCAATGCGGCGCGCGTTCGGGTTCTCCATGAATCCATAACGACACATCTGGCCACCCTGCCCGCAGCCAGCGCCGATTGCTTTGTCCTTCTGGATGCCCAGGACTGGATGACGGATGCAGACCTCAACGCGCTCTGGGCCCAGATCAGCCGTACGGCAAGGCCCGGCGCGCGCGTGATCTTCCGCACAGCCGCCGATGAGCCCTTGCTTCCGGGTCGTTTGAAGAGCGATATCCTCGAACTCTGGCGAAAGGACGAGGCGCGCTCTACCGCGCTGCACGCGCGCAACCGCTCCGCCATCTACGGCGGCTTCCATCTCTACCACCTCAAAGGCACCGCCTGTTGACCCAAGCCGCCCTGCGCATGGATCGCATGTATGCCTGGCAGACAGGCATCTATGACTTCACGCGTCGGCCCTACCTGCTGGGGCGCGATCAACTGATCGCATCTCTCGCCCCCCCTGACGGAAGCCGGGTTCTTGAAATAGGATGCGGCACCGGTCGCAATCTCATCCATGCAGCCCGGCGTTGGCCGAAAGCAAGCTTTTGCGGTTTCGATGTGTCTGCGGTCATGTTGACCAAAGCGCGCGAAGCCATAGCCAAAGCGGACCTCGAGGAAACCATCCGCGTCACGCAGGCGGACGCCGTCGACTTTCCAACGCTGCTCTTCGGCGAGGAACCTTTCCAGCGTATCTATTTTTCCTACACCCTGTCCATGATCCCCGACTGGATCGCGGCGCTTGAACGCGCGGCTTCAGCTATTCCCCCGGGTGGCAGCCTCCTGATCGCCGATTTCGGCGACCAGCGCCATCTTCCGGCTTGGTTTATGTTCCTGCTGCGGCGCTGGCTGACGATCTTCGATGTGACGCCCCGCAACGATCTGGAAGAGGTCATGCGCAGGGTGGCCCGCGAGCGCGGACTTTACTGCGATTTCCATCGTCTTTACCGCAGCTATACCTTCATCGCGGCGCTGCGCCGACCGAAGGACTGATGACGCTGTTTCTTGCGTAAAAATGAACCAGCCGCGTATCATGAAAATTGTTGAGCTAGAAAGGTAGACGCGCCATGGATCGCGGCGATATAGGCACGACCTCCAGATCTGTCCGCACCCTCTTCCTATCCGACCTCCATCTGGGCACACGCGGTTGCCAGGCGGACGCGCTGCTCGACTTCCTCAGGGTGTATGAGGCCGAGGAGATCTATCTGGTGGGCGACATTGTCGATGGTTGGCGCCTGCGCCAGGCCTGGCACTGGCCCCAGGCGCATAATGACGTGGTGCAAAAACTCCTGCGCAAAGTGCGCAAAGGGACCCGCGTGGTCTATATTCCCGGCAACCACGATGAATTCTTGCGCGACTACGCTGGCTCGACCTTCGGCG
>CAMDOY010000250.1 GCA_945903655.1 Rhizobium sp. Q54
GTAGTGCTCTCCCGCTGAGCTACGCGCCCGACCGACCAACGCAAGCGAAGGTCACGGAACGGATTGGGGTATAACGGCAAGCCCGCCCCTGCGCAAGCGCCGGGCGGGGCAATCTGCAATTATCTGCTCAGGCGGCCAGAAGACGCTGCACTTCGCTGACGAGATCACGCAGATGGAAGGGTTTCGACAGGATCTTGGCGTCCTTCGGAGCGTTGTTGTCGGGGTTCAGGGCGACGGCGGCGAAGCCCGTGATGAACATGACCTTGATGTCGGGATCAAGTTCGGTGGCCCGGCGCGCCAGTTCGATTCCGTCCATCTCGGGCATGACGATGTCGGTCAGCAGCAGCTCGAAGGGCTCTTCGCGCAGGCGGTTATAGGCCGACAAGCCATTATCGAAGGAGGCCACGTCGAAGCCGGCGTTTTGCAGGGCCCGCACCAGGAAGCGACGCATATCATTATCGTCCTCCGCCAGCAGGATTTTTGATGATGCAACGGCGATCTCGTTCATATTAGCCTCAACTGTTACGCAGGCCCCATAGGACCAATCCCGGGTAAACGATTGGTGAACGGGGCCCCGTGTCGCCGCTTTGAGGTTAATTGTTTCGGTATTTCCAAGGCGTGGAGCCTTGGCGCCGCCCACCCGGCGCATGGGATGGACAGGGGCCCATCCCCAAGGCAGAGTAAGCGCTTGCGAGTTCCGCGAGGCCCAATGGACCGTTTCGATCAGAAAGCTTCCACGCTCGGCCCGGTTGAACCGGAGGCGCCGCCCCCGCCCTGCGACCAGGAGCTGGTGACCGCCTTTGAAGTGCTTCGTCCGCGCAACCCAGCCGGTCCGGTGATTTTCTCCTCCGCTCATTCCGGCAGGATCTATCCCGCCGCCTTCGTCGCAGCCTCCAGGCTGGATCCGCTGACCCTGCGCCGGTCGGAGGACGCCTTTGTGGACGAGCTTTTCGGCGCGGCGCCCGACCTGGGCGCTATACTCATGCGCGCCCATTTCCCCCGCGCCTATATGGATGTGAACCGCGAGCCCTATGAGCTCGACCCCAAAATGTTCGAGGGGCGCCTGCCTGCTTTCGCCAACACACGCTCCATGCGGGTCGCCGGGGGCCTCGGCACCATCGCCCGGATGGTGGGCGAGGCCAAGGAGATCTATGCGCGCAAGCTGACCGTGGAGGAGGGCCTCGCGCGCATCGAGAGCCTCTACAAGCCCTGGCACCGCGCCCTGCGGGGGCTTCTGCAGCAGGCCTGGCGCCAGCGCGGCGTGGCGGTTCTGGTGGATTGTCATTCCATGCCCTCCAACGCCGGGCGCGCGGATCGCATCAAGGCCGACATTGTTCTGGGCGACCGGTATGGGGCGAGCTGCGATCCGGCTTTCACCGAGGCGGCGGAGAGCCATTTGCGGGGCCTTGGCTATGTGGTGGCGCGCAACAAGCCCTATGCTGGCGGTTTCATCACCGAGCATTACGGAGACCCCGCCGCCAGCTGGCACGCCCTGCAGATCGAGATCAACCGGGGGCTCTACATGGATGAGGCGACCCTCGAGCGGGCGCCCGGCTTCGAGGAGCTGCAAAAGGACCTGCGAGAGGTCATGCAGGCTTTGATAGACGTGGCTGGGGGATTGGGGGAGCGCAGCCTGGCGGCGGAATGAGGCTGGCCGGAAAGCAGGACCAGCCAAAAACACCCCTGAAAAAGAAAGGAGGCCGCTCGTTTGCACAAGCGGCCCCAAGTCAAGGGAGGAAACGCCCAAGAAGGGCAGCAGCAACAAGGTTGCTACATGGCGATATGGATAATGCCGCACTGCACAAAAGGCAAGCTGCAACTGCGAAGGACGCCTGCGGCAGGATGTCGCATCCGCAGAAAATCCTCGATCTCCTCCCCCATTCCGGGTCTCGCCGAGGGTCCGCGCCTCATGTATGTGTCATCGCGCCGCGTCTGGCGGCCACAGGAGAGGCCCCGCATGAAGCCCGTGGATTTCGCGCAGTTCGTCGAAGAGCTCGCCGCCGTCTCCGGCGACGCGATCCTGCCCTTTTTCCGCACCTCCCTCGGGGCCGACGACAAGTCGCCCGGCGGCGTCTTCGACCCCGTGACCGAGGCGGACCGGGCGGCGGAGGCGGCCATGCGGCGGATGATCAACGCCGCTTTCCCTGATCACGGCATCATCGGCGAGGAATTCGGCGACCAGCGGGAGAACGCCGAATGGGTCTGGGTGCTCGACCCCATTGATGGCACCAAGAGCTTCATCTCGGGCATGCCGGTCTGGGGGACCCTCATCGGGCTCCAGCATGGGGGCAGGCCCTGCTATGGGGTGATGAACCAGCCCTTCACTCGCGAGCGTTTCAGCGGCGACGGCGCCAGCGCCACCTGGCGGGGCATGGGCCTCAAGGACAAGCCCGTCGAGCGGCGGCTGCATGTGCGCCCCTGCGCGAGCCTCGCCGAGGCCACCCTCATGACCACCCACCCGGCCTTGCTGTCGCCGGGCACCCTCGAGCCCTTCCAGCGCGTGGAAAAAGAGGTCCGCCTGTCGCGCTACGGCGGCGATTGCTACGCCTATTGCATGCTGGCGGCGGGCCATGTGGATCTGGTCATCGAAAGCGGCTTGAAGCCCTTCGACATCGTGGCCCTCGTGCCCATCGTGGAGGGCGCGGGCGGCGTCATCACCAGCTGGGATGGCGGCAGCCCGGCCAAGGGCGGCGCGATCATCGCGGCGGGCGACAAGCGCGCCCATGCTCAGGCGATGGAACTGCTCGCCAGGGGCTGATCGACCGCGCCGGAGCCGGGGATGAAGGCGTCAAAGGCGGCCCAGAACTGACTGCGCACGCTGTCGCGCTCCATCAGGATTTCATGACGGGCGTTGGGGATGGCGATCACCCTGCCCGCTTTCAGCCTCTGGGCGAAACGCTCGACCGCGCGGCTGTCGACCACCCGATCCTCCCCCGCCGAAAAGACCAGCATCGGCGTCAAGACGAGGCGCGGATATTCCCCATCGGCGAAATCCCCCATCAGCCGGAAGGCCGCATTGATCCAGCCGATGGTCGGATCCCCGATCATGGCCTCCGGGTCCGCCGCCATCAACCCCGCGAAACGCTCGAATCTCCGGGGGTCTGAGGTCAGCACATTGCCGTCGAAGGCGCGGGACATGGTGGCGCGCGCATTGCCGCCGGGGATGAAAGCCGCGCCCAGACCCGCCGCATCCAGAGCCTCCGCCAGCAACCGCGCCAGGCGCGGCAGGCGCAGACCGTGAAGATCAATCATGGGCGCCGTCGTCACGATCCGCGCGAAGGGCGAGCGGCCCGCGCGCGATTGGGCGATGAGAATCGCGCCGCCCATGGAATGGGCCAACGCGAACCAGGGCCTGGGGCAGAAGGGGCCCAGCACCTGCGCGGCCAGGGCCTCGAGATCGCGCTCGTAAAGGGAGAAATCGTCGATATGGCCCTTGCGGCGATTGGAAAGTTCGCGTCCCGAAAGCCCCTGCCCGCGCCAATCGAAGACGACGACCGTCAGATGACGCTCCAGCAATTCGCCCACAGTTTCAAAATACTTCTCAATGAATTCAGCCCTGCCGGTGCAGATCACCACCGTGCCGAGGCTATCGCCCGGGGGATGCCAGCGGGCCACCCGGATGGTCACGCCATCGGCGGCGCGGACCATGGTCACGACGCCGCCCGCAGGGGCCGGGTTCTCCGCAGTGAGGATCAAACGCATCGATTCGGTGCTCCACCCCGTCTCTTATAGCGCCGCTGCGCCCGGCGGAAAGCGCAGCAGAAAGCCTGCAGCCGACCTCTTGCAATCCGCAACGCCCATTCCCAACTTTTTTGAGCGCGGGCCGCTGATGGACGCGCAAACAGGCGCCCGGCAGGGGCCGGGACGTCCATGTCGCTCAACATGAGGATATGAACATGCGTCACTTTGATCTTTCGCCTCTCTACCGCTCCACGGTCGGCTTCGACCGCATGCTCTCTCTGCTCGACCAGGTCTCTGGCGCGAGCGCGGAGACAAGCCCAACCTATCCCCCCTACAATATCGAGCGGACCGGCGAGAACGCCTACCGCATCACCGTCGCCGTCGCGGGCTTCGGCGAGGAGGACCTCGCCATCGAGATCAAGGAGAACGCGCTCCTGATCCGGGGCTCGAAAGAGGGCAAGGGCGACCCAGAGCCCAAGGCCGAAATTCTCTATCAGGGCATCGCCGCCCGCGCCTTCGAACGCCGCTTCCAGCTCGCCGAACATGTGGAAGTGACCGGCGCCAGCCTGCGCAACGGGCTGCTGCATGTGGAGTTGGTGCGCCAGATCCCCGAAGCGCAGAAGCCGCGTCGGATCCAGATCGGCGGCGGCAAGGTTGTCGAGGCCTCGCGTCAGGCCGCCTGAACAGGGCCGCCCTGATCAACAGCACACGCGAAGGGCGCCTCACGGGGCGCCCTTTTTCCTTAATCCAGCGGATTGATCGGCACCCCATTGGCGAAGCCTGGCCCGACCATCGGCTGGATCGGCGCGGGGGCCGCTGGCCTTGGAACTGCGGGCGGCGCTGCGGAGGGCGCATCGGGCGTCGATGGCGCTATGGTCGCCTCGGATGACGCTGGCCTGGCGCGCGAGGCGGGGGCGCGCGGACGCATGCCGGGCGCAGCCTCCCCTGCCCCGGGGGCCGAGGGCGCGAACCCCGGCTGGGGCGCCGAATAACCGCCATCGGGACCACCCACCCGGGGCGCGATCGCGGCGAACCGCTGCAGGATCTCGGCGTCGATGGCGCTGATCACGAGCCGCAGGGGCTGCCCCGAGCGATCCGTCACATCCGCCAGGAACACATTGCCCTTCATGCGCAACTGGGACACCCGATACCCCGCGCGGCCGAGGCGCTGGAGCATGTCTTGCGGGGTCAGTTGCGGTGGGGACTGATTGTTGCGGAAACCCCAGGACCCAAAGAATTGCGCCTGGGCGGGGGCGACGCCAAGGAGCAAACTCACGGCGAGCAACAGCAAAACGCTGCGTCCGCGCATCCCAAAATCCAATCTCGAAATCAAATACCGCGAGCGCAAACCGCTCATGACCTCCTCCTGTGCAGACCGAACGCCCGCCAAATCAATTGTAATCCAAAATCAGATGAATGTGTCAAACTTGGGACACAATCCTCGAAATAACCATCAAGACGCCCGCACGATCTCAAGAAAACGGTCCACCTCCTGCGGTTTTGTGGCAAAGGACGGCACAAGCCGCACGAAGACCTCCTCAACCTGTGGCGCCTCGCCCGCCGCCAGCCCGCGATTTCCCCAATGATAATAAAGTGCGCCCGCCGCCTTCAGGGCGGCGTCCGCGGCGCGCGGCAAAATGGCGAAAACCTCGTTCGCTTCCGTGGGCCAGGGCAGACGCACGCCGGGGCAGGTCGCCAGCCCCTGCGCCAACCGGTCGGCCATGGCGTTGGCGTGGCGGGCGAGGTCAAGCCAGTGGCCATCTTTCAGATAGGCGGACATCTGGGCGCCCAGAAACCGCCCCTTCGACAGGGTGTGCCCGCCCCGCTTGCGGCGAAAGGCGAAATCCTGGGCGAGCGCGTGATCGAAAAAGATCACGGCCTCGCAGCAGAAGGTCCCGTTCTTGGTCGCGCCGAAGGAGAGCACATCCACCCCCGCCCCCCAGCTCATGCGGGCGGGCGAGCAGCCCAGCCGCGCCAGCGCGTTGGCGAAACGCGCCCCATCCATGTGCACACGCACCCCCGCCCCATGGGCGGCGGCGCAGAGGGCGTCCAGTTCGTCAAGACTATAAAGCGTGCCGCATTCGGTGGCCTGGGTGAGCGACAGGGCCGAGGGCTGCACCTGCTTCACAAGGCCACGCGGGAACCGGGCCAGCACGCCTTTGAGGGAGTCCAGCGAGATGCGCCCCTGGGCGCCCGTCAGCCCCACCAGCTTGGCGCC
>CAMDOY010000251.1 GCA_945903655.1 Rhizobium sp. Q54
CGAGGGTGGCGAGGTCGCCATGCAGCTCCGTCACTGAAGCCGAGCCCGAGCCCGCGAAGGCCATGGGCGCCAGCGGCTTGCCGTGGGTTCCCGTGCCCTGCACCAGCATCAGCTTCTCATGCTTGCCGCGCACGAAGCCCGACGACACCAGCGTGGTCTGGCCCGCAGGCGGACGGCTCTGGTCGTCGCCCTTGCCGATCACCGTGCCGCCGATGTCGCTCACGTCCACATGGGCGAGATCGTTGCGCGAGAGATAGGAGATGGCGAGTTCCCGGAAGACATAGTCGAGGATCGAGGTGGCGTTCTTGATCGCCTCGTTGCCCTGCACAAAGCCCGCCGGTTCAAAGCGGGTGAAGGTGAAGGCGTCCACATATTCTTCCAGCGGCACGCCATATTGCAGGCCCACCGAAATCGCGATGGCGAAGTTGTTCATCAGCGAGCGGAAGGCGGCGCCCTCCTTGTGCATGTCGATGAAGATTTCGCCGATGCGGCCATCCTCGTATTCGCCGGTGCGCAGATAGACCTTGTGGCCACCGACCACGGCCTTCTGGGTATAGCCCTTGCGACGGTCGGGCAGACGCTCGCGCTCGCGGGTGCGCTCCACCTGCACGCGCTCGACGATCTTCTCGACGATGCGCTCGGACAGATGCGCGGCCTTGGCGGTGGCGGACATGGCCACCAGCGTCTCGACTGCATCCTCTTCCTCCTCGCCATCATCTTCGATGAGCTGGGAGTTGAGGGGCTGCGAGAGCTTCGAGCCATCGCGATAGAGCGCGTTGGCCTTCAGGCCGAGGCGCCAGGAGAGCATGTAGGCCTCCTTGCAATCATCGACCGTGGCGTCGTTGGGCATGTTGATGGTCTTGGAGATGGCGCCCGTGATGAAGGGCTGCGCCGCCGCCAGCATGCGGATATGGCTGTCCACCGAGAGATAGCGCTTGCCGGTGCGACCGCAGGGGTTGGCGCAATCGAAGACCGCGTAATGCTCCACCTTCAGATGGGGCGCGCCTTCCAGAGTCATGGCGCCGCAGACGTGGATGTTCGCCGCCTCGATCTCAGCCTTGGAGAAGCCGAGGAAGGGCAGCAGCTCGAAGCTGGGATCATCCAGCTTCTCGGCGGGCACCTTGAGGGTTCCCGTCAGGAAGTCCGCGCCCAGCGACCACTTGTTGAACACGAACTTGATGTCGAAGGCGCTGGCGAGGGTGCCTTCCAGCGCTTCCAGCTTCTCGTCGGTGAAGCCACGGGCCCGCAGGCTCGTGTGGTTGACGCCCGGCGACTGGCGCATGGAGGCGTGACCCACCGCGAAAGCCTCGATCTCGGCGATCTCGTGCGGACGATAACCCAACACGCGCAGGGCCTCGGGCACGGCATGGTTGATGATCTTGAAATAGCCGCCGCCCGCGAGCTTCTTGAACTTCACCAGCGCGAAGTCCGGCTCGATGCCCGTGGTGTCGCAATCCATCACAAGGCCAATCGTGCCCGTGGGGGCGACGACGGAGACCTGCGCATTGCGATAGCCATGCTGCTCGCCGAGCGACAGGGCCTGATCCCAGGCGCGCTGGGCCGCTTCCGCCAGGCGCTTGTCCTTCAACGAGGCGATGTCGAGGGGCACGGGGTTGACGGAGATCTTCTCGTAGCCCTCCGTCTCGCCATAGGCGGCGCGGCGATGGTTGCGGATGACGCGCAGCATATGGTCTGCGTTGGGCTTGTGGCCGGGGAAGGCGCCAAGCTCCTTCGCCATCTCGGCTGACGTGGCGTAGCACACGCCGGTCATGATCGCGGTGAGCGCGGCGGTGATCGCGCGGCCCTCGTCGGAGTCATAGGACATGCCCGAGGACATGAGCAGACCGCCCACGTTGGCGTAGCCCAGGCCCAGGGTGCGGTAGTCATAGGACAGACGCGCGATTTCCTTGGAGGGGAACTGCGCCATCATCACGGAGATTTCGAGCACCATGGTCCACAGACGCACGGCGTGCTCATAGGTCGTGATGTCGATGAGGCCCGTCTTCGCGTCGCGGAACTGAAGCAGGTTCAGGGAGGCGAGGTTGCAGGCGGTGTCGTCGAGGAACATATATTCGGAGCAGGGGTTCGAGGCGTTGATCTGCCCCGACGCCGGGCAGGTGTGCCAGTCGTTGATGGTGGTGTGATACTGGATGCCGGGATCGGCGGAGGCCCAGGCGGCGTAGCCGATCTTGTCCCAGAGGTCGCGGGCGTTCAGGGTCTTGTGCAGCTTGCCATCGGTGCGGCGGATCAGGTTCCAGTCGCCGCCGGTCTCGACCGCGCGCAGGAAGTCATCGGTGACGCGCACCGAGTTGTTCGAGTTCTGGCCGGAGACCGTGAGATAGGCGTCCGAATCCCAGTCAGTGTCATAGGTGTCGAACTGGATGTCCTTGAAGCCCTGCTGGGCGAACTGGATCACGCGCTTGATATAGTTGTCCGGAACCTGATCGCGGCGCGCGGCCTTGATGGCCTTCTTCAAGGCCGGGTTCTTCTCGGGGTTATAGCAATCGTCGCCAGGGCCTTCGCAATTCACGCAGGCCTTCATCACGGCCTTCATGGCCTTCTTGACGATCTTGGAGCCGGTGACGAGGGAGGCGACCTTTTCCTCCTCCTTCACCTTCCAGTCGATATAGGCCTCGATGTCCGGATGGTCGGCGTCGACCACCACCATCTTGGCGGCGCGGCGCGTGGTGCCGCCCGACTTGATGGCGCCCGCCGCACGGTCGCCGATCTTCAGGAAGGACATGAGGCCGGAAGAGCGACCGCCGCCCGACAGGCGCTCGTTCTCGCCGCGCAGGGCCGAGAAGTTGGAGCCGGTGCCCGAGCCATACTTGAAGAGGCGCGCCTCGCGCACCCACAGATCCATGATGCCGCCCTCGTTCACCAGATCGTCGGCGACGGACTGGATGAAGCAGGCGTGGGGCTGGGGATGCTCATAGGAGGACTTCGACTTCGTCAGCTTGCCCGTAAAGGGGTCCACATAGTGATGGCCCTGGCTGGGGCCGTCGATGCCATAGGCCCAATGCAGGCCGGTGTTGAACCATTGCGGAGAGTTCGGCGCCGCCTTCTGGGTGGCGAGCATGAAGCGCATCTCGTCATAGAAAGCCGAAGCGTCTTCCTCGGTGTCGAAATAGCGGCCCTTCCAGCCCCAATAGGTCCAGGTGCCCGCCAGACGATCAAAGACGTCGGTCGCGGTGCGCTCGGAGCCGAAACGCTCGGCCTTAGGCAGGGACTCAAGGGCGGCCTCGTCGGCCACGGAGCGCCACAGAAAGGAGGGAACATCGTTCTCCTCGACCTTCTTTAGAGCGCGCGGCACGCCGGCCTTGCGGAAATACTTCTGCGCGAGCACGTCCGTCGCCACCTGGCTCCAGGTGGTGGGAACGTCGATATTGTCCTGGGAGTAGACGACCGAACCATCGGGGTTGCGGATCTCGCTCTTGGCCTTGCGGAATTCAATGTCCGCATAAGCCGATTGTCCTGCTTTCGTGTAGCGCCGTTCGATCCGCATCTGCCCGTCCTGTTGAATCGCGAGCGAAAGCCCGCGTCAGGCCGCCTGCGCGGCCCAGCCCCATAGTGAAAATGTTCGAGACGCCTTGCCGCTTACGTACGATGGGCGGCTTTACATGGCCGGAGGCCGTCAGCGCCTCCCCGAGGGGGGTGCGGCGGTCCGTTCCGGTGTGAGCACAAGGTATGGCCGCTGACACATCTTCGTCAAGTTGTTGTGCGCATTTTTGCGTTGGACACTACATATTGTGCGCCGTCAGCCGGAAATCCGGGCGCCTGCCTGTGGAAACCGGGGAACAAAAGAGATTCTTGCCCGTTCCGTGGGCGCCGCCTCATACTTTGTGTTTAATCATTGGTTTACCACGATGGATCATCAGGGTTCGGGAAGCGATGCGCCCGCCCGCCCGCCGCCGAATCGGCGCCCGCCCCGGCGTGCACCTTGGCCTTCGACTGGCGCTCTGATTCGTTTTGCTGCGGCGCAGGCGCACACTGGACATCGGCGCGCGGGATCGCCATAGTCCGCGCGCATTCAGGGGCCTTGGGCCCGCTTCGGACGGAACAGATCATGCTGGCTTGGCTCACCCAGATCTTCACCTGGTGGAATGGGCAGACCCTCAACACCCGGTTCCACACCTGGCGCCATGGCGAGCAGGTGGGGACTGACGAGTTCGGCAACATCTATTATCGCACCAAGGGCGGCGCCATTGATCCGGCGTTGGGCGTCGAGCGGCGCTGGGTGATCTATGCGGGCGTGAGCGAGGCCTCGCAGACGCCCCCCGGCTGGTTCGGCTGGCTGCACCATACGGTGGACACGCCCCCCACGCAGGAGAGCTACGAGGCCCGCGAGTGGCAATTGCCGCATCTGCCGAATCTGACCGGCACGCCGCAGGCCTATCGCCCCAGCGGCTCCACCCTGCGCGAAGCGGCGCGTCCTGCGGCCACCGGCGACTACAAGGCCTGGCAGCCCGGCGCGTGAATGAGGCCTTGCGGACCTGTCTGTGCCTGGTCGCCCTGCTGGTGATGGCGAAGAGATATTTCGCCTGACCCTGGACGTGATTTGGCCCTTTCGTCGTTCCATGATTGGCGACAGGCGCGCTTCGTTTTGCTTCCATTCATCGGCGTGGTATCGGCTGTTCATGACATTCGCCTTGCACCGGACCCTGGGCCTGCTCGCGCCATTGGCGGTCGCGGCGCTTTGCCTTGCGCCTGCGGACGCCTTTGCGGACAAGATCAAGCATCCCACCGCCGTCTTCGCCGGGCTCGACAAGATCACGGGCCGAATCATCGCCTTTGACGTGGCGATCGATGAGACCGTGCAGTTCGGCACCCTGCAGATCACCCCGCGCGCCTGCTATACGCGCCCCCCCACCGAAGCGCCTCTGACCTTGGGCTTCGCCGAGGTGGACGAGGTGACCACCACCAAGGAGTTCAAGCGGATCTTCTCCGGCTGGATGTTCGCCGCCAGCCCCGGCCTGCATGGGGTGGAGCATCCGGTCTATGACGTCTGGGTGACCGATTGCACCGGTGGCAAGGAGATCATCCGCGACGCCGTGGCGACGCCCGAACCCGATCCCGCAGCCCAGCCGCCGCGTCCACGCCAGCAGGCGAGGCCCGTGACGCCCCCGGCGGGCGTGGCTCCCACGGCCCCCGGATTGGCTCCAGCGCCAGCCATCCAGCCCCGATCGCCCGTCACCGCCACGCCGCTTGGCGCGCCTCCCACCGCCCCCGGATTGGCGCCAGCCCCAGCCGCCCAGCCCCGGCCGCCCGTCAACTCCGCGCCTGCATCCAATGCGCCGCCGCCGCCGCTGCCGCCCGCTCTTGTGCCCGCGCCGCCCCGCAGGCCGCCGCCTCCGCCCTCCGGCCCCGTCGATCAGTTGCGTTGAGGTCGCCGTTCAGGCCAGAGCCTTGAGGGCCTGCGCGCCGCTGACGGTCTCTTCCTTGGGCCAGACATAGAAATCCGCCGCGCATCCCAGAGCCACGTCCAGTTTGCGGTGATAGTCCTCGCGCGGGATCTCCACCGCCCCCAGGGTCGCCAGATGGGGGGTGACGAACTGGGTATCGAGCAGCAGCGCGCCCGCCTTGCGCAGCCGCGCGACCAGATGCACCAGCGCCACCTTGGAGGCGTCGCGCGCCGTGTGAAACATGCTCTCGCCGAAGAAGGCGCCGCCGATCTGCACCCCATAGAGCCCGCCCACCAGCTCGCCATCCCGCCAGGTCTCCACCGTATGGACGAAGCCGCGCTGGAAGAGGTCGCCGTAGAGCTTGCGGATGCGCTGGTTGATCCAGGTCTTGGGCCGGTCCGCGCCGCCGCCCGCGCAGCCCTCGATGACCGCATCGAAATCATGATCGACCCGCACCTCGAACCGATCCGAGCGCAC
>CAMDOY010000252.1 GCA_945903655.1 Rhizobium sp. Q54
CCCGTGACATACATGGAGCCCGAGAGCGCCTGAAAAACAAGTTCGCAGCCGCGCCAGCGCGCATAGGGCCCATGGGGCCCAAAATCCGTCACCAGTCCAATCAACGCATGCGGACAGGCGACGGCCAATCTCTCCTTAAGACCGGCGTCGCTGAGGATCACGACATCGGCGCTGCGCGCCAGCGTCATCAAGGCCTCAAAACCCTCGGGATGATCAATATCGAGACTGAGCGAACGCTTTCCACCATTCAAATGCGAGAATAAAAACGATTCGCCGTCGTCAGAACGAAGCGGAGGCAATCTGCGAACGCGCGATCCCTGAACCGGCTCCACAAGCCATGTCTGAGCCCCATGATCGGCGAAAACGCGGCTCGCAAACTGGCCGCTCACATGCTCCGACAAGTCGAGCACGGTAAGTCCGTCGAGAAGCCCCTTTGACGAGCTCACGGACAAATAGCCCGCTGGATAAAGCTATGGATCGGGGCGCAGGCCTCTTCGAAGACCAGTCGCCTGCAGCGTGTTTCCTTCACTTGCACACCCCCTCAGAATTGGCCGGTCATGAATCGCGGTCTCCTTCTTTCAGCCGTAAACTGCGCATGATCTGGATCCCGTGGGGACCGTTCCCAAGGCGTGTTCGCTGAATGCGCTACAAATGTGCCCGTAACCCGGGTAAAAAACAACCCTGGGGAGTGAGCCGGGGGATCCCGGTTTCTCTATGATTTTCTTATGTCTCGCACGGCGGGTTTTGACCCGCCGTCCTGCGGGGCGTTGGCCGACCTGATGTCTCAAACATTTGATTCTACGGCTCGGGAAGCCCTTGATATAGGAAGGATCTCATTTGAAACCTTCGCCTCACCCGCTGGCACTCCATATGAAAGCATCTTTGGATCGTCGCTTTTGGCCAGGCTCAAAGGGTCCAGGCCCATATCGCCAAATATTTATGGGCGGAGCCCTGACGATCGCCTATATGCTTTTGACCTGGGTCAGTTCGATCCATGAGTATCAGGGGCTGCCCTTCACGGCCTGGGATCCTGGACTTGGGCTGCTCTTCGCCGCAATGGTGATAAGGCCTGTGTTGGGGGCGAGCGCCCTGTTTGTAGGGATCTTTGGTTCTGAAGCGCTGATTCTCCGTAATGACGTCAGCCTCATGCGCATGGTGGCCATAGGCATCGTCGTTGCGGGCTCTTATGGCTTTGTTGCGCAGTTTCTTGCCAAGCGTCTTATCTTTGATCCCGCGTTGCCCATGCTCCGCGACATCTCCGCCTTGCTTGCTGGAGGCGTGATCGCCGCGTGTTGTTCGGGTACGATTCTTCTGGCCCTGTTTTACGTGTCCGGGGATCTTGGCTTCAACGAGATCCTGGGCGCCGCATGGGCGCATGTGATCGGGGATGTGATCGGCATCGGGATCGTCGCCCCCTTGGCGCTCAAGTTCTTTACCCGAGAGGGCTTTGATCAGTTCAATCTGAATGCGACATTCGAAATTGCCTGCTTCTTCCTGACGGTTGGACTGTTTGGCTTTTTGATCGCCACCTCACCAACGGGCGAAGGTCTGCGGTTTTTCTATCTGTTATTCATTCCCACTGTTCTGGTGGCTGCTCGCCATGGAATGACCGGCGCGGCTCTTTGTCTTGCGGGAACCCAGGGCGCCCTTGTGGTGATCCTCGATTGGGTTGACACAGATCCCGCCCGGTTTACGGATTATCAGACCCTGATGCTCTTTCTCACCGCCACAGGACTCGTGGTTGGCGCCATTGTGAGCGAGAGGGACAACGCCAGATTGCGCGTTCAGGCCATGGAATGGGAGGCGGCGCGGGCGGCGCGCTTCAATCTTGTGAGCGGCATGGCGGCGGTCTTGTCGCATGAAATCAACCAACCGCTGACAGCAGCGCGCGCCCGCGCCAAAACGGTGACCTATCTGCTTGAACGCGAGGAATGGGGGAGGTTGAGCGAGCAACTTGGGCCGCTTGTGAACCAGATTGACAAGGCTGCGGAGATCTTGAGTCGTTTGCGGGACTTCTTGAAACGCGGAACGCCTGATCGCAAGCCCGTGGCCTGGAGCGCGATCACAAGCGATGCCCAAATGCTTTTGGGGCCCGCCGCCAAAGCGCAAAATATCCAGCTGTCATGGCGCGACGAGGATCCAGGCGTCATTGTCAATTGTGATCCCGTTCAAATAGAACAGGTGATCGTCAATCTGGTGAACAATGCCATCGAGGCCATCGCCTCGTCCAATCAGGTCGATGGTAAAGTCCGAATTCAGGCTGCGCGCCAAGGGTCGATTCTGAATGTGAAAGTCAATGATAATGGTCCGGGGGTGAACGCCCCCATTATGGGGAAACTCTTTAATACGATCACTACGACTCGCATGGATGGGTTGGGGCTGGGCGTCCTGATCTGTCAGTCCATCATCACCTCTCATGACGGGCGCCTATGGCTGGCCCATTCCCATCCCGGCGACACGCAATTTGAATTTCAGATTCCCCTGACGCCAAAAGGAACATGATATGCCTCGCACGCAACTATCCTTGATTGACGATGATGATGATGTGCGCTCAGCCATTGGGGATATGCTGCGTGTATTTGGATACTCAGTAGATCTGCATGCAAGCGCGGACGCTTTTTTATCTCAGAAAGTCGCGCAGCCCCCTGGCTGCATCATAAGCGATGTCCGCATGCCCGGGCTTGATGGCGTCACTTTTCTGGATCACTTGAAAGATAGTCCTTTGTGGGCGCCGGTTATTCTGATTTCCGGGCACGCTGACGTTCCAATGGCGGTCGCCGCCATCAAGAATGGCGCATTTGATTTTATCGAGAAACCGATTGATGACAGAAAGCTTGTCGCAAGCATCAATCGGGCTCTCGCACTCGTGAATCAGCAACAAGGCGAAACCACCGCGCGCATGGATCTGCAGAGCCGTTTTTCCAAGCTGACAGGGCGGGAAGTGGAGGTTTTTGATCTCATCACTGCGGGACTCACCAATTTCGGCGTCGGGGATCGTCTCGGCATCAGCGTTCGTACAGTGGAGAGTTACCGCGCCCAGATCATGAGCAAGATGCAAGCGGACGGGCCTGCGACGCTCGTGCGGCAAGCCATCCGGCTCAACCGGCTCGACCCCTGACCTCTATACGTAGTTCTACCTGGGCAATCCTCCGGATTTCGGCAGCGCGAGCATTTCGATAGCTATTCCTCTGTAGTTGCAGATTGGGGGATCAGCATGTCCAGTTACAGCACATCGCGTGAAAGAACCACCTTTCAGCCCCAACAGCCCGGCACTGACGATATCGCCTTGCTGGGCGCGCCACTCGTTTTGTTGGTGTCGATTGGCATGCTGGCGTTGAAACTGCCGCCCGATGTCGTGCTGCCCGCGCTGGCGATGATGTCCACCCTGTTCGCATTGGTTTCGGGCTTGGTCGCATGGCGTGCGCAAGGGCGCGTCAAGAGCGGCGCCGAATTGGCGGCAGGCATTTTCGCCTTTGGAGCGGTCGCCGCCTGCATTCTTGGCGATCCTGATCAGGCTGCCCTGTTCCTGAAGTAACCAGCGATCAGGTGGAAGGCGACAGCCTGATGATTCATCCCCGCCCGGGCGATGAGTGACATCTGCTCATATCAAGTGCGCTAAAAAACCAAGAAGCGCGAGAGGTGGCTCATGCTTGCTGAAATCTTTTCCGCATCGGCCCTTACGGCCCTTTTCCAGGTCATCATGATTGATCTCGTGCTGGCGGGCGATAATGCGATCGTCATCGCGCTCGCCGCCGCTGGCTTGCCAAAGGAACAGAGGGCGAAGGTTATCGCCTTGGGCATTGCGGCAGCAACCATCTTGCGTATCGTTCTCGCTCTCATCACAACCCAGTTGCTCGGCATAGTCGGGCTCTTGCTCGCTGGCGGCATCCTGCTGCTGTGGGTGAGTTGGAAAATGTGGCGCGAATTGAAAAGCGCCAATGACGCAAAAAGCGCCCATGGCGATCTTTCGAGTGGGGAATCGGGCGCGGTGAGCGGCGCTCCCCGCAAGACGCTGAAGCAGGCTGTCTGGCAGATCATCATCGCCGACTTCTCGATGTCCCTTGACAATGTGCTCGCCGTCGGTGGCGCTGCGCGCGAGCATCCCTGGGTGCTCATCTTTGGCCTTGCTCTGTCCATCGCCCTCATGGCCGTCGCTGCTTCGTGGATCGCCCGTGTGCTGCAGAAGCATTATTGGGTGGGTTATGTGGGCCTCGCGATCATCGTTTATGTCGCGATTGAGATGATCTGGCGCGGCTGGCATCAGGTGGCTCCTTTCGCCTCGTCCTTCGCCTCCAGCAATCCGGTCATCGTCGCCTTGGCGGTGGTGGCTGCGATCGGGGCTTTGAGCCTGAGCGCATTACGAATGAAGCGCAGCAAGAAGGCTGGCGACTGATCCAAGCCTCGCAGGCGGAATCCCCCCTTGTCCTGCGAATGCGAGGACGCCCACTCGGGATCACCCGAGTGGGGTTTTTGATGGATAATCGTCAATACCTTGATGAGCGGTGTCTATGATCATGCGCAAGGCGTCATATCCGGAGCGTCCGTTTCAATCTCCGCTCGCAACGGCACTTTAGGGGTCAATCCACCAGTTCAGGAAAATTGCTGGCGAATGACACGCGGGAATCTTCGCGCAGACGCGGCGCCACTTCCGTCGCAAACAGGCGCATGCTCTTGCGCGCGAGATCATCGCGCATGTTGCCCATGTGGAACTGAATCAGAAGATTGCCCACCTGCGTCTCACGGATGATGTCCATGATTTGCCGATAGACGGTTTCCGGACTGCCAAGGATGATCGACTGCGCCTTCTTTAGGGTGTCCCAATCCTGCGCATCCCCAAGCATGGATCCGCCCGGCTTGGAGTTTTCGAGAATACGGCGATAGTCCGCGACCTCCATATTCGGCACCGCCGCGCCGAAGGTGAGCGAACGCCCGTCATGGTTGCGCAGGTGGCCCTTGAGGCAATTCTTGAGGAAGTACCAGACGCCCTCATGGGCCTCTTCCTGCGCCTGCTCATCGGTCTCCGCCACATAGGTCGACATCAGGATGCCCATGCGGAAGGGATCGAATTTGCTGCCGTGATCCTCGAGCACCTTGGTGAATTCGTGCCGGACCTTGGCGATGGCGCCTCCATGCACCCGCGATGAGAGGAAATAGCAATAACCGCGTTTGGCGATCTGCCGCAGGGTTTCCTTCGATTGCGAGCCGGGTATCCAGACCGGCGGATGGGGCCTCTGCTGGGGCTGCGGCCAGGGGTTCACATAGCGCAGGGGATAGTGCTTGCCTTCGAAGGGGAAGGGCCCCTCGCGCGTCCAGGCCTGATGGATCAATTCCACCGCTTCCCAGAATTGCTCGCGCTGGATGGCAGCGGGCGTGTTGTAGTTGAAGGTCTCCTGTCCGCCACCGGGCGCAAATCCGGCGATGATGCGGCCATCCGACATATTGTCGAGCATGGCGTATTCTTCGGCGACGCGCAGGGGATTGCCATGGAGGGGCAGCAGATTCGCCAGCACCACGATCTTGCTATGCTTGGTCTTTTGCGTCAACGCGGAGGCGATGATGTTGGGCGAGGGCATCAGGCCGTAGATGTTCTGATGATGCTCGTTGAGCACCAATCCATCAAAGCCCAGCGTGTCGGCATAGGCGAGTTGATCGATATATTCATTGAGCAAGCCGCGCGAGCGCTCGGCGTCCCAGAGCTTGTTGGGAACGGTGATCCACCCGGTATCATAGGTCTCGTCAAAATCCGCCGGGAGATGGGGATAGGACATGAAGTGCCAGCAAAAGAGATTAACGGCCTTTGACATGATTTCCTCCCCCTTCAAGCTGCAAGAAACGAGCGCACGAGGGCCAGCGTTTCCTCGGGTTTTTCCAGATGGA
>CAMDOY010000253.1 GCA_945903655.1 Rhizobium sp. Q54
GCGGAGGGTAGCAACCCAAGGACGCCAAGCCATGTCACGCTCTTACCGGACCCCGACTCGCCCACGATCCCCAGACTTTCGCCGGGCGCGATATTGAGGTTGAGATTGTCGAGGGCACGCACCCAACCCTGCGGGCCCCGAAAGGACACAGAGAGGTTTTCGACGCTCAGAAGCGGCAAATGGCTTTCCTCGGGTACACGAGGGGCAGTCCTTTCAAGGAACGATGTCGATGCATTGGAACAGGCCATGGGGCTTCGTAGATTTGTTGTATTACATAAATAAGACATCAAAGGATCCATGAATACGCTGGGTCACTTGTGGCGTTCAATGAGCCCACGTTTCCCTCTAATGTCGCGACCGGCCTCCACAGCCTGAACGTCACTGTCAAGAAAACATGGCGCCGACCATCAAGGCGCGTTGGTTTTCGCAGTCCTCCACAGCTGATCAGAAGTGACACTTATCCGTCATGAGACTCGTCTAGCGAGAGGTTAGAATCGAAGGACGTTTGAAGGAACGCCCCATTGGACCCCATCGCCAGCCCCTACCGCGCCTCTCGCGAGCAACTTGCGGTCGCCGTTCACCACAACGAAGCGCTCAGCCGCGAAGGCGCGCTTGAACGGCTGTTCACTTACCTCTTCAGCGGCCTCGTCTATCCCCAGATATGGGAAGATCCCATCGTCGATATGGACGCCCTGTGCATCAACCGGCGGGACCATGTGGTCGCCATCGCATCGGGCGGGTGCAATGTCGCGAGCTATCTTGTGGCGCAGCCGGCGCAGATCACCGCTGTCGATCTCAACGCCGCCCATATTGCGCTTAACAAAATGAAACTGGCGGCGATCCAGCATGCGCCGAACCACGGCGCGCTGCTGCGTTTCTTCGGCGACGCCGCCGACAAGCGCAATATGGAGATCTATGCTCAGCATATCGCCCCCCATCTGGACGCCGCGAGCCGTGCTTATTGGGAAGGTCGTTCGCTATTGCGCGGCAAGCGCATCGCCCAGTTCGGCAGGGGTTTTTATCGTCACGGCCTGCTGGGAACCTTCATCGGCGCGGTGCATTTTCTGGCTCGCGCCCATGGTTATGACCTGCGCCGTATGCTAGAAGCGCGCACCATGGAAGAGCAGCGCGAGGCCTATGATCGCCACGTCGCGCCTTTGTTCGACAAGCCGCTCATCAAGTGGCTGGCTGGGCAACCCGCCTCCCTCTATGGCCTGGGCATTCCCCCCGCCCAATATCGAACCCTGGCCGGCGACCATGAAGAGGGCATGATCGGCGCACTCCGGGCGCGTGTAGAGAAACTAGCCTACGGCTTCTCCCTCGCCGACAATTATTTCGCCTGGCAAGCCTTTGGACGGTGCTACTCCAAAAAACCGGAGGGGCCGCTACCCCCCTATCTTCAAGCTGCAAACTTCGAGGCCGTTCGCGCCAATGCAGGACGCGTTCAGGTTCTCCATGAATCCATGACCACGCATCTGGCCAGCCTGCCCGCAGCAAGTGCCGATTGCTTTGTGCTGCTGGACGCCCAGGACTGGATGAATGATGCAGACCTCAACGCGCTCTGGGCCCAGATCAGCCGCACCGCAAGGCCGGGCGCGCGTGTGACCTTCCGTACAGCCGCCGATGAACCCTTGCTGCCGGGTCGCCTTAACGCCGATATCCTTGATCTCTGGCGCAAGGACGAGGCGCGGTCCGCTGCCCTGCACGCGCGCGACCGCTCCGCCATCTACGGCGGCTTCCATCTCTACCATCTCAAAGGGGCTCTCTGATGACCCAAGCCGCCCTTCGCATGGATCGCATGTATGGATGGCAGGCCGGCATCTATGACATTACCCGTCGGCCCTATCTGCTGGGGCGCGATCAACTAATCGAATCGCTGGCGCCCCCAAATGGGAGCCGCGTGCTGGAAATAGGATGCGGCACAGGACGCAATCTTGTCCACGCAGCACGGCGTTGGCCGAAAGCACACTTCTACGGTTTCGATGTGTCTGCGGTCATGCTGACCAAAGCGCGTAAATCCATAGCCAAAGCGGATCTGGAGGATTCCATCCGTGTGACGCAAGCCGACGCGGTCAACTTTCCGACCATGCTTTTCGGCGAAGGGGCATTCCAGCAGATCTATTTCTCCTACACCTTGTCCATGATCCCAGACTGGACCGCAGCGCTTGAACGCGCGGCTGCGGCGATTCCGCCGGGCGGCAGACTCTTGATCGCCGAATTCGGCGACCAGCGTGATTTGCCCGCATGGTTCAGGTTGCTGCTTCGTCGCTGGCTGGCGATGTTTGATGTTACGCCGCGCGGCGACCTTGAAGAGGTCATGCGCTCACTGGCTCGCAAACGCGGACTTCACTGTGATTTCCATCGTCTTTACCGCGGCTACGCTTTCATCGCCGCGCTGCGCCGACCGAAGGATTGATCACGCCGTTTCATGCGCGACTTTTGGCCGCGCGCGGACTGTTAAAATTAATTTTATAAGAAAGGAAAAGGCGTCATGGATGGCGGTGACATCAGCAAGATCTCCAGATCAGTCCGCACCCTTTTCCTGTCCGATCTCCATCTTGGAACACGCGGTTGCCAGGCGGATGCGCTGCTCGACTTCCTCAGGGTGCATGAAGCCGAGGAAATCTATCTGGTGGGCGATATCGTGGATGGCTGGCGTCTGCGCCAGGCCTGGCACTGGCCACAGACGCATAACGACGTTGTGCAAAAACTCCTGCGCAAGGTGCGTAAGGGGACCCGAGTGGTCTATATTCCCGGCAACCATGATGAATTCCTGCGCGACTACGCCGGCTCGACCTTCGGCGGTGTGGAGATCCAGGAAGAGGCCATCCACATTTGCGCGGACGGGCGCAAGATGCTGCTGCTGCATGGCGACAAGTTCGATACGGTCGTACGCAATGTGCGCTGGCTCGCGCTTTTAGGCGATCACGCCTATGACTTCGCGATCTGGCTCAATGGCCATATCGCGCGCTTTCGCCGCGTCATGGGACTTCCTTATTGGTCCTTCTCGCAGTGGAGCAAGGATAAGGTGAAGAGCGCCGTCAGTTTCGTCACCGCCTTTGAAGAGGCGGTCGTACATGATGCACGCAAACAGGGCGCCGATATCGTGGTTTGCGGCCATATTCACAAGGCGGTCATCCGACAGTTCGACGACATCACCTACATTAACACCGGAGATTGGGTGGAGTCTTGCACGGCGGTTCTGGAACATTTTGATGGACGTCTTGAAATTTGCCGCTGGCACAACACACGCGATCAGCTCCTCACGCAGGCGACAAGCCCCGGCAAGGAAGCGATCGCCGCCTGATCAGGAAATGGTGCCATGAGAAATGCTGAAGGCTCTTGCGGACGATAGCTATCCGAGGACCCAAGCCATGTCACGCTTTTACCGGCGCCACGCTCCCCTACAATCCCAAGACTTTTTCCGGGCGCAATGTCGAAGTTGAAATTGTCGAGGGTGAGGCCGGGGCTGACTCTCGCTAGTTCCGCTACCGCCAGGAATACTCGGTCGTCCAAGAACGGTTTACGCAGAAGAGACGGTGCGAGTTGAGGGTGTTGTGGCGGTTCAGTTATATCAGCCGGCGCGCAGACGAACGGATTTTCAGCCCAGTCCTCGATGTGAAAGTAATCTGGTGTGCGCGCCTCTTCGCCAAAGGATCGAACAAGTTGCGTTATGATCGCGCTCTGTAATGTGTCTGCATTGATGTGCCGGACTTGACTAGGCCAACCGATGAATCCGAAGAGCCCGGTGGGCTTTCCCAGCTCCCCACTATGATCATGCGCCTCGACGATAGGGCCTACCCTCCCCGGTTTCCCGTCCGTCCAATTTGTCGTGCCGACACGACAGTGGACCCTTTCCGGCAGGCTATACAACAAACTATACAACTGTGCGCGATTGAGCCCGTGAATTATTATAACATATAGCATTCGTAATTATTTGTTCTCGACGTTGATTAGCTCGCTTTATCTTTTTAGTTCCGGGTCATTCCGCCAAATCCTCACCATAAATTCTACAAACGCTTACTGTGCTTGAAAATATTTATAGCGATATCCCCGATCAGACTGGACTTCGCCCCCACACAGAGCAATGGTTTCTTCAACAAAGGGCGTTTGGTGCGCCCTCTCCTACCCCGCCGGCGACAAGGCCACTGCGGGGTTGTGCTGGTGGCAGCGCGTGCTGTCGAAAGCATAGGGGAAGATGATGACAAAACTAACCAATATCCAACTGAAGATCCTTTCGCAGGCCGCACAGCACAAGAACGGCGTGGCATTTGTTCCCGAAAAGATGGGGACGACCGCTTTAAAGAAACTCTCTGAGGCTCTGGTCGAACGAAAATTGATGCGAGAAGTTCTCGCAAAGCCCGGCATGCCGACATGGCGGAAGGGGGAGGATGGAAGGGCGATGAGCCTTGTTATCCTTAGGGCTGGCAGAGACCTGATTTTGGAGCATGGTGAATTTCCTCCTTCTGACAAACGCATTTTTTCGATCAAAGGGTCAGAGGTCGAACCGAACTGCGATTTAACGTCAACTACGTCTCTTGCCCAACCACGCGCAGGATCAAAACTGGCCCTCGTGATCGCCATGTTGTCGAACGAGGCTGGTGCATCGCTTAAAGCCTTGGCCGAGATGGCGGGATGGCTGCCGCATACGACACGGGCGACACTTACCGGGCTCCGTAAGCGTAGCTTTTTGATTGAGCGGGTTAAGGATAACGACCTGGGAACCATCTACCGGATCGCCGGTGGGTCGAAGACGCCTGTACCGGCCTGACCCGATGGCACGGCATGAAACCACAAAGCAGCGGGCTTCGCATCCCGTTGCATTCGATCTCGATGCCGAACTGGCACGGATTGCATCGCTGACCATCGACCAACTTCGGGATCAATGGCGAGAGCGCATAGGCCTCGATCCACCGCCAGCCCTATCCAAGGACTTGATCGCGAGGGTGCTTTCGCATCGACTACAAGAGGAGGTTGTGGGCGGCCTCCCCCCACGCATACGCAAGGCTATGGTCGCTCTGGCACAAGGAGATAGCCTCCCAATTCAACGGATCAAAGTTGGCTCAGTGCTGGTGAGGGAGCACGAAGGTAAGTTGCACGAGGCCTATGTCGTTCCCGATGGCTTTAGCTGGCAAGGAAAGACCTATGCGAGCCTATCGACTATCGCTTGCAAGATCACCGGTACGAAGTGGAATGGTCCACGCTTCTTCGGATTGCGCGAAGACCGACCTCATCAAACAGAGGTGGAAAAAGTGTCCTTGGATCCAAAGGTCGTTCAGAAAGGCGATCAAGCACGGTCATCGATCCGATCCCGATCTTCAAAAGCGTTCGTCATGAGCGCGCTATGAAGCAACCAGTTATCAAGCCCATGCGTTGCGCCATCTACACGCGCAAGTCCACCGATCATAATTTGGATCTCGCATTCAACTCCCTCGACGCCCAACGGGAAGCCTGCGAGGCATATATCAAGAGCCAGGCCCATGAGGGCTGGAAGCTCATTCCCGACCGCTTTGATGATGGTGCTTTCTCGGGGGCTTCTCTTGTCCGACCTGCCCTTCAATCGCTCCTTGATGATGTGCGAGCCCAGAAGATCGATATCATCGTGGTCTACAAGGTCGACAGACTTACCCGCTCGCTTGCCGACTTCGCCAAACTGGTGGAGCTTTTCGACGCCAACGACGTCTCCTTCGTCTCTGTCACCCAGTCCTTCAACACGACCTCAAGCATGGGGCGACTGACCCTCAATGTACTGCTTTCCTTCGCCCAGTTCGAGCGTGAGGTCATTGGTGAGCGCGTCCGGGACAAGATCGCCGCCTCCAAGCGGCGCGGCATTTGGGTGGGAGGCCCTGTCCCGCTTGGCTA
>CAMDOY010000254.1 GCA_945903655.1 Rhizobium sp. Q54
GAACGTCGGCGGCGATCTCGACAAGGTCACCGGCAAGCGCGTCACCTTCTCCTTCTTCCCCTGGAACTGGGACCGGGGCGATGGCTGCATCATTCGCCTTGTCGCCATGATCGACAAGCGCGGCGCCTATCGCATCGAGAGCGGGGAGAGCTTCTGATGCTGGTCAAACACATTGAGGACGCCAAGCCCTATGACGCGGTGAACCATCGCGGCAATTATGGCCTGCGGCTGCAGGGCTTCGAGCCCGGCGGCCCCACCAACCAGTGGGTGGGCCTGTCCCACTTCCTGCCCGGCGGCGGCGCGGGGCCGGACTCCACGCCCTTCGAGAAGGTCTATGTGGTGCTCGAAGGCGAGATGACCGTCATCGTCGACGGCAAGGAAACCGTGCTGAAGAAGCTGGATTCCTGCACCATCGTCGCCAATGAAGTCCGCGAGATCATCAACCGTTCGCACGAGGTCTGCTCGATGCTGGTGGTGATCCCCTATCCCCCGGGACACAAGCCATGAGCGAAGACTTCCTGAAGGATCCGCTCGCCCTGTTCAGCGTCAAGGGCAAGGTGGCCATCGTCACCGGCGCCTCGGGCGCGTTCGGCGCGCTGGCCGCCAAGGTGCTGGCGGGAGCGGGCGCCAAGCTCGTCCTCTCCGCTGGCAAGAAGGCCGAGCTTGATGCGGTGAGCGACGAATGCCGGGCGCTGGGCGCGGAAGTCGAGGGCGTCAATCTGCGCCCCTCTTCCGAGGAGTCCTGCAAGCAGCTGGTGGACGCCGCCGTGGCGCGCTTTGGCCGGGTCGACATTCTCGTGGTGGCCTCCGGCAAGAACGATGTCGCCAAGATCGGCGACATGACCCCGGCGCGCTTCCTCGATGTGATGGACGCCAATGTCACCCAGTCCTGGCTCATGGCGCGCGCCTGCGCGACCCAGATGCAGGCGCAGGGCCATGGCGGCAAGATCGTGCTGATGTCCTCCGCGCGCGGCCTTCTGGGCCATCCGGCGGGCTATACGGCCTATTGCGCCTCCAAATCGGCGGTCGATGGCATGACCAAGGCGCTGGGCTGCGAGCTTGGCCCCACGGGCATCACCGTCAACGCCATCGCGCCCACGGTCTTCCGGTCTCCGCTGACCCAGTGGATGTTCGAGGACAATGACAACGCCAAGGCGGTGCGTGCGGGCATCCTGCAGCGCGTGCCCAAGGGCAGGCTCGGCGAGGCCTCCGATCTCGCGGGGCCGCTGCTGTTCCTGGCCTCTGGCGCGTCTGACTTCTACACCGGGCATATCCTCTACGCGGATGGCGGCTACACCGCAGGCTGAAAAGGCTGGACGACATGGCGAGTAAAGCGCGAATCGGCGTTCTGGGCGCGGGCCTCATGGGCCACGGCATCGCGCAGGTCTTCGCGCTGCATGGCCATGAAGTCCGCATTTACGACCCTTCCGCCGCAGCATTGGAGAGTGTGCGCGCGCGCATCGCCGCCAATCTGCGTGATCTCGACGAAGATGAGGGCGCCGCTGAGCATGTGGCGCCCGCATCCACCATCGCCGAATGCGTTGGCGACGCGGATTTCGTCGTTGAGGCGGCGCTGGAAAATCTGGCCGTGAAGCAGGCCTTGTTCGCGGAAGTGGAGCGCCACGCGCCCGCCCATGCGATCCTCGCCAGCAACACCTCCGTGATCCCCATCACCAGCATCATGGAAGGCGTGGCCGATGGCGCGCGCACGGTGGGCACCCATTGGTGGAATCCGCCCTTCCTCGTGCCGCTGGTCGAGGTCATCGGCACCGACCGCACCTCGCAACAAACCATCGACGCCACCATGGCCCTGCATGAGGCCATCGGCAAGACGCCCGTGCATGTGAAAAAGGATGTGCCGGGCTTCGTCGGCAACCGCTTGCAGCACGCCCTCTGGCGCGAGGCGATCTCGCTGGTGGAGAACGGCATCTGCGATGCGCGCACGGTCGACACCGTCATCAAGGCGAGTTTCGGGCGCAGGCTCGCCGTGCTCGGCCCGCTCGAAAACGCCGATCTCGTGGGCACGGATCTCACGCTCGCGATTCACAACACCGTTCTGCCCGCCATCGAGAGAAGGCCCGGCTCTTCGCCCTATCTGGAAGGCCTCGTGGCCTCGGGCAAGCTCGGCATGAAATCGGGCGAGGGCTTCCGCACCTGGACTGCTGAGGAGCAGGCGGAGTTGCGGCAAAAAGTGGTTCAACATCTGAAAAAGGCGCGTAAAGACGACGCCTGATCATTTCCGGGGAGGATGACATGAGCGAAGACAATCATTCAGCGATCACGCGCCGTCAGGCCGTCAGACTGGGCGCAGGCGCGCTCGCCATGCCCACCGTTCTGCGCTCTGGAAGCGCGCTGGCGGCTGATGATGTGATCCGCATCGGCTATGTGAACGCGCGCACCGGTCCGCTCGCGGGCTTTGGCGAGGCGGACGCCTTCACGCTGGACCAGATCCAGAAGCTCTTGGCCTCGGGCCTCAGCAGCGGCGGCAAGACCTACAAGGTCGAGATCATTTCGAAGGACAGTCAGTCCAACCCCACCCGCGCCGCCGAGGTCGCCTCCGAGCTGATCCTGTCGAACAAGGTGGACCTCTTGCTCGCGACCTCCACGCCTGATGTGACCAATCCGGTCGCCGATCAGGCCGAGGTGAACGAGGTGCCCTGCATCACCACCAACTGCCCCTGGCAGCCCTATTTCTTCGGTCGCAATGGCGATCCGGCCAAGGGCTTCAAATGGACATACCATTTCTTCTGGGGCCTTGAAGACGTCATCGGCGCCTTCCTCGCGCTGTGGGAGACGATCCCCACCAACAAGGTGGTCGCGGGCATCTTCCCCAATGACGCCGATGGCAACGCCTGGGGCGACGCCAAGATCGGCTTCCCCCCGGCCCTGCAGAAGGCAGGCTTCAAGCTGGTCGATCCCGGCCGCTATCAGCCCATGTCCAACGATTTCACCGCGCAGATCACCGCCTTCAAGCAGGCGGGGGCGGAGATCGTCACCGGCAACATGATCCCGCCGGATTTCGCCACCTTCTGGGCCCAGTGCGCCCAGCAGGGCTTCAAGCCCAAGATCGTCACCATTGGCAAGGCGCTGCTCTTCCCCTCGGTGATCGAGTCCCTTGGCGCGCGCGGCGATGGCCTCACCAGCGAAATCTGGTGGACGCCTAACCATCCCTTCAAGTCCGGCCTCACCGGCCAGAGCGCCCGCGACCTGACGGACGCCTACACCAAGGCGACGAACCGTCCCTGGACCCAGCCCATCGGCTTCCAGCACGCCCTCTTCGAAGTCGCCATCGACGTGTTGAAGCGCGCCAAGAACGTGAAGGATCCGAAGTCGGTTCTCGACGCCATCGTGGCCACCGATTACAAATCCATCGTCGGCCCCGTGAAGTGGAGCGGCCAGCCCGTCAAGAATGTCACGAAGACCCCCCTCGTGGCGGGCCAGTGGCGCAAGACGGACAAGGGTTTCGACCTCGTGGTGGCGCAGAACACCACCGCGCCGGAGATCCCGCTGGGCGGCAAGCTCGTTCCGCTGCCCTGATCCCACCAGCCCATGGCGCCGATCCTTCAACTCGATTCCATTTCGAAAAGGTTCGGCGCCGTGGCCGTGGCCGATGGCCTCGATTTGTCCGTGCCGCAGGGGCAGGCGCTGGGCGTCATCGGCCCCAATGGCGCGGGCAAGACTTCGCTCTTCGGCATGATCACCGGCACGCTGCCGCAAGATGGCGGGCGCGTGCTGTTCAGGGGCGCGGACCTTGCGGGCCTCTCGCCCGCCGCGCGCTGCCGCAAGGGAATCGCCCGTTCTTTTCAGGTGCCCCAGCCCTTCGGCGGCATGAGCGTCTTTGAAAATCTGCTGGTCGCCGCCGAATTTGGCCGCGCGGATCGCTCGGGGAATCTCGGCGCCGATTGCGCGCAGATTCTGGAGCGCTGCGGCCTCGCCGATCAGGCCAATCGCCCCGCTGGCTCCCTGACCCTTCTGCAACGCAAGCGCCTCGAACTCGCCCGCGCGCTGGCGACCCAGCCGCAACTGCTGCTGCTCGATGAAGTCGCTGGCGGGCTCACGGAAGAGGAATGCCATGCGCTGGTGGGCCTTGTGCGCGATGTAAAGGAAAGTGGCGTCACCATCATCTGGATCGAGCATATCGTCCATGCGCTGGTGGCGGTGGTGGATCGGCTCGTGGTGCTCCATGGCGGCGCTTTCATCGCCGACGGCGACCCGCGCGAAGTGATCCGCCGTCCGCAGGTCATGGAGATCTACATGGGGATTCCCGCCGATGCGTGATCTCCTGACCATCTCGCAGCTCGACGCCTTCTATGGCGACTTTCAGGCGCTGTTCAACGTCTCGCTCAGGGTCGGCGAAGGCGAGGTCGTCGCCATCGTCGGCTCCAACGGGGCGGGCAAGAGCACGCTGCTGAAATGCATCGCCGGGCAGATCGCGACACGCAATAACGCCATCTCCTTCGATGGCGCGCCCATCGGCGGCGAGCGCACGCATCTGCTTCTGCGGCGGGGGATTTCGCTGGTGCCGGAGGGACGGCGACTGTTTCCTTCCCTCAGCGTCGAGGAAAATCTGCTGATCGGCGGCGAGCATGGCCGCAAGGGTCCGTGGACGCTGGCTAGGGTCTATGATCTCTTTCCCGTGTTGAAGGAGCGTCGCAACCAGCGCAGCACCTCGCTCTCGGGCGGCCAGCAGCAGATGGTCGCCATCGGCCGCGCGCTCATGTCCAATCCGCGCCTGCTTCTGTGCGATGAAATCAGCCTCGGCCTTGCGCCCATCGTGGTGCGCGAAATCTACGAGCGCCTGCCCCAGATCACCGCCGATGGCATGTCGCTGGTCATTGTGGAGCAGGACATCGTGCAGGCGCTGGCGGCCTCCCACCGGGTCTATTGCCTGCAGGAAGGGCGCGTCACGTTAGAAGGCGCCAGCGCAACCGTCAGCCGCGAGCAAATCGCGGCGGCCTATTTCGGAGTCTGAGCGATGGATTGGCTCAACTCCATCGTGCAGGGCGTGCTGGTGGGTGGGCTCTACGCCATGTTCGCGGCGGGCCTGTCGCTCATCTTCGGCGTCATGCGCCTTGTGAATATCGCCCATGGGGATTTCGTGGTGCTGGCGGCCTATCTCGCCCTGGTGATGACGCAGGCGCTGGGACTGGGGCCGCTGGCCTCCCTCATCGTCATCGCGCCGCTGATGGCGCTGATTGGTTATGCTTTGCAACGCTGGCTGCTCAATCGCACGCTCGGCGATGATCTGCTGCCGCCGCTGCTCGTCACCTTCGGCCTCTCGGTCATCATCCAGAACGGTTTGCTGGAGGTCTTCAGCCCCGACAGCCGCAAGCTGCAGGCGGGCGCCATCGAAACCGCGACGATCCCGCTGACGCCGGACCTGTCCATCGGCGTGCTGCCGCTGCTGCAATTCGTGGTGGCGGTGGTGATGATCGGCGCCTTGCAGGCCCTGTTCTACCGCACCAGCTGGGGCCGGGCCTTCCGCGCGACCTCAGATGATCAATCGACCGTGCAGCTCGTGGGCGTCGACAACCGTCATGTCTTCGGCCTCGCCATGGGGCTCTGCCTGGCCGTGGTGGCGGTGGCGGGGGTGTTTCTGGCGGTGCGCGCCAATTTTGATCCCTCCATGGGTCCCGCGCGGCTGATCTTCGGCTTCGAGGCTGTCATCATCGGCGGACTGGGCAATCTCTGGGGCACGCTGGCGGGCGGCGTCGTGCTGGGGGTGGCGCAGGCCATCGGCGCGAAGATTGATCCGGGCTGGCAATTGCTCGCGGGGCATCTGGCCTTTCTTGTCGTGCTGGCGGTGCGGCCCGAAGGCTTCTTTCCGCGGGTGCA
>CAMDOY010000255.1 GCA_945903655.1 Rhizobium sp. Q54
CAGGCTGGCGCCCACCGAAGGGGGTAACCGCCCAAGGGCGGGAAATCTTTCAGGTACACGGACAGAGGGGGCGCTATCGGTCCGCCAACATGCGTTGGTGGGACGTATCTGCGCTCGAACCCTCAGGACTCCATGTCCAGCTCCCCCGACGACCCCCCGCCGCTCAAGACGCCGCTCCACGCCCTGCATCTGTCCCTCGGCGCCCGCATGGCCCCCTTCGCGGGCTATGACATGCCGATCCAGTATCCCACGGGGGTGCTGGCCGAGCATCTGCACACCCGCGCCAAGGCGGGGCTCTTCGACGTCTCGCACATGGGTCAGGGGATCCTCAGCGGCCCCCAGGCCGCCGCAAGGCTCGAGACGCTCGTGCCTGGCGATCTGGCGGCGCTGGCGCAGGGGCGCATCCGCTACACGCAGTTTCTGAACGCGGACGGCGGCATTCTCGACGACTTGATGGTGACGCGCCTGCCGCCTGCCGCCAATGGGGACGAACGCCTGTTTCTCGTGGTCAACGCGGCCTGCAAGGTCCAGGATTTCGCCCGCCTGCGCGACGCTCTGCCCGAGCTGAAGCTGGAGGTGCTGGAAGACCGCGCCCTGCTCGCCCTGCAGGGGCCGCAGGCGGCGGCGGTGCTGGCCACCCTCGCGCCGGGCTTCGCCGACATGCCCTTCATGTCCCTGCGCGAGGGAAGGTTTGGCGCCGTGCCCCTCACGGTGACCCGCAGCGGCTACACGGGCGAGGATGGCTACGAGATTTCCCTGCCCGCCAGCGAGGCCGAGGGCTTCGCCAGGGCGCTGCTCGCCCATCCGCAGGTCCTGCCCATCGGCCTTGGCGCTCGTGATTCGCTGCGGCAGGAGGCGGGGCTCTGCCTCTATGGTCACGACATCGACGAGACCACCTCGCCGGTCGAGGCCGCGCTCATCTGGTCCATCTCCAAACGTCGCCGCGCCGAGGGCGGCTTTCCCGGCGCCGCGCGCATCCAGCGCGAGTTGCGCGAAGGGCCGTCGCGTTTGCGCGTTGGGCTTTTGCCGGAGGGGCGGGCGCCTGCGCGCGAAGGAACCATCATCACCGATGAGGCGGGCGCTCAGATCGGCGTCGTCACATCCGGCGGCTTCGGGCCGAGCCTGAACGGGCCGCTCGCCATGGGCTATGTGGCCGCCGCCCATGCCGCTCTCGAAACGCCCGTGCGCCTTGTGGTGCGCGGCAAGCCCTTGCCCGCGCGCATCGTCGCGCTGCCCTTCGTTCCCAATCACTTCTATCGCGGATGAGAGAGATCATGACGCAGACCTTCTACACCAAAGACCATGAATATATCCGCGTCGATGGCGCCATCGGCGCGGTGGGCATTACCGACTATGCGCAGAAGGCGCTGGGCGATGTCGTCTTCGTCGAACTGCCCGCAGCGGGCGCCGCCTTCGCGCGCGGAGATCAAGCCGCAGTCGTCGAAAGCGTGAAGGCCGCCAGCGAAGTCTTCGCGCCTGTGTCCGGCGAGATTGAAGCCGTCAACAGCGTGCTTGAGAAAGAGCCGGGCCTTGTGAATGAGGCGCCCGAGGATCGCGGCTGGTTTTTCCGTATGGCCATCCAGGACGCGGGCGAACTCGCGGGCCTCATGGATGACGCCGCTTACAAAGCCTATCTCGCGACCCTGGAGTAAGTCATGCGCTACCATCCCCTGACGGCTTCCGACCGCACGGATATGCTTGCGCGCGTGGGCGTGAGCGACATTGACGCCCTCTTTGCAGGCGTGCCGCAAGACAAGCTCCTGCGCGGTCCTGTCGCGCTGCCCAAGGGCAAGAGCGAGATGGACGCCGGGCGCGTGCTGATGCGTCTGGCCGCGCGCAACATGACGGCCTCCTCCGCGCCGTTCTTTCTGGGCGCGGGCGCTTACAAGCATCATGTGCCCGCGAGCGTGGATCATCTGATCCAGCGCTCCGAGTTCCTCACGAGCTACACGCCTTATCAGCCAGAGATTTCGCAGGGCACACTGCAATATCTCTTCGAGTTCCAGACGCAGGTGGCCGCGCTCACGGGCATGGAGGTCGCCAACGCCTCCATGTATGACGGCTCGACGGCGACAGCCGAAGCCGTGCTCATGGCCCATCGCATCACGCGCCGCCGCAAGGCCGTGTTGTCGGGCGGTTTGCATCCCCATTACGCTGATGTGGTGCGCACCCATTCGCATATGGCGGGCGATACCGTTGATGCGCTGGCGCCCGATGTGGCGGCGCGCGAGGATATCATTTCGCGCATTGATGGCGAGACATCCTGCGTCGTGGTGCAATCGCCTGATGTCTTCGGCAACCTGCGCGACCTCTCTCCCATCGCCGAAGCCTGCCACAAGAATGGCGCGCTGCTGATCGCGGTCTTCACTGAAGTTGTATCCCTTGGCCTTGTGACGCCGCCGGGCGAAATGGGCGCAGATATCGTGGTGGGCGAGGGCCAGTCCATCGGCAATGCGCTCAACTTCGGCGGGCCCTATGTGGGCCTCTTCGCCACGCGTCAGAAATATCTGCGGCAGATGCCCGGGCGCCTCTGCGGCGAGACCGTGGATGCGCAGGGGCGGCGCGGCTTCGTGCTGACGCTCTCCACCCGCGAGCAACATATTCGCCGCGAGAAAGCGACCTCCAACATCTGCACCAACTCCGGCCTCTGCGCGCTGGCCTTCTCGATTCATATGACCCTGCTGGGCGAGACGGGGCTGCGGCGTCTGGCGCAGGTCAACCACGCCAACGCGGCGCTCCTGGCGGATCGGCTGGCGCTTGTGCCCAATGTGACCGTGTTGAACGAGACCTTCTTCAACGAATTCACCATCCGCGTGAAGGGTGACGGCGCCGACATTGTCGAGCGTCTCGCCAAGCGCGGGATCCTTGGCGGCGTGCCTGTGTCGCGGCTGTCGCCGGGCGCGGGGCTTGATGATCTTATCCTCATCGCCAGCACGGAAATCAATACGGACGACGACCGCGAAGCTCTCGCGCAGGCGCTCGACGCTCTCATCAATGGAGCCGCATGATGATGAACAGGGAAGGCCGTCCCACGGCCCCGCAGGGCGGCGCTTTGAGCGCCCATCAGACCTTCACCGGCGCCCGCGCCTTGCAGGTTGAAGAGCCCTTGATCTTCGAAACAGGCCGTCTCGATGTCACCGGCGTCGATGTGGCGGAGCCTGCCAAGGTCACCTCGCGTCTCGGCGCCTTCGAGCGCAAGGGATCCATGGGCCTGCCGGGCCTCAGCGAGCCCGAGGCCATGCGCCATTATGTGCGGTTGTCGCAGAAGAACTATTCGATTGACGCGGGGCTCTATCCTCTGGGCTCCTGCACCATGAAGCACAATCCGCGCTTCAACGAGGCCATGGCGCGGTTGCCGGGCTTCAGCGATGTGCATCCCCTGCAGCCGCCATCGACAGTGCAGGGCGCGCTCGCGCTCATCGACGAGCTGAGCCACTGGCTGCTCGAACTCACGGGCATGCAGGCGGTGGCCATGTCGCCCAAGGCGGGCGCGCACGGCGAAATGTGCGGCATGATGGCGATCCGCGCGGCGCTGGAGGCGCGCGGCGAGGCGCAATCCCGCACGGTGGTGATCGTGCCCGAAAGCGCCCACGGCACCAACCCCGCCACCGCCGCGCTCATCGGCTTCAGCGTGCGCGCCGTTCCTGCGCGTGACGATGGAACCGTGAGCGCAGAGGCGGTGAAGGCCGCGCTGGGGCCGGATGTGGCCGCCATCATGCTCACCAATCCCAACACCTGCGGGCTCTTTGAGCCGGAGGTGGTGGAGATTGCGGCGGCGGTGCATGACGCCGGCGCTTATTTTTACTGCGATGGCGCGAATTTCAACGCCATCGTCGGCAAGGTGCGGCCCGGCGATCTCGGCGTCGACGCCATGCATATCAACCTGCACAAGACCTTCTCCACGCCCCACGGCGGCGGTGGCCCGGGCTCTGGTCCGGTGGTTCTGTCGCAACGCCTCGCGCCCTTCGCGCCTGTGCCGTTCCTGCAAAAGAACGACGATGGCGCGCTGGCCTTTGTCGAGCATGAGAACGATGCAGGCGAGGCGCAGCCCTTCGGGCGGCTCTGCGTGTTCCATGGGCAGATGGGCATGTTCGTGCGGGCCTTCGCCTATATGTTGTCGCATGGGTCCGACGGCCTGCGGGAGGCGTCGGAGGATGCGGTGCTCAACGCCAACTATGTGCGCGTGGGTCTCGCCGACCTCATGTCGCAACCCTTCGGCGACAAGCCCTGCATGCATGAGGCGCTGTTTGACGATGAATGGCTGAAGGGAACCGGCGTCACCACGCTCGATTTCGCCAAGGCCATGATCGACGAGGGCTACCATCCCATGACCATCTATTTCCCGCTGGTGGTCCATGGCGCCATGCTGATCGAGCCCACGGAGTCGGAATCTCGCGCCGCGCTGGATCTCTTCATCGCGACGATGCGCGATCTCGCCATGGCGGCGAAGGCGGGGCATGTGGGGCGCTTTACCCAGGCGCCCCATCACGCGCCGCGCAACCGGCTCGACGAGACCCGCGCCGCCCGCGCGCCCGTGCTGCGCTGGACAAAGCCCGCGCCTGCGACAAGGGCGCAGGCGGCGGAATAGGCTTTGCGTGGCGGTTTGTGCTAGGAGCGGACAACGCCTTCATCATTCTCGTTAAAGGGATCGCATCGCCATGCGTCGTCTCATCGCTTCAAGTCTCCTCACCCTCGGCGTCGCGCTTGCGAATTTCAGCGCGTCCGCCGCTGATTTTGCGGGCAAGACCATCACCCTCCTGGTGCCCTTCCCCACCGGGGGCGGGGTTGATCTGTGGGCACGGTTCAATGCGCCGTTGCTGGCGCGCCATCTGCCGGGCAAGCCCACCATCGTGGTCAAGAACAGCCCGGGCGGTGGCTCCACCTCAGGCGCCAATCTCTTCACCCAGATCGCCAAGCCCGATGGGCTGACCCTGCTGGCAAGCTCCGCCTCCACCCAGTTTCCCTATCTGCTCGGCGATCCCCGCGTGAAATATGAATACAAGGATTGGCGCGTGGTGCTGGCGGGCCCGACAGGCGGGGCGGCCTATGTCAGCTCCAAGTTTGGCGCAAAGTCGGTGCGTGATATAGACAAGCTCAAGGGCGTGGAGTTGTTCTTCGCCAGCCCCGGCCCGACCGCGCTGGAGCTGGTGTCGCTGCTGGGCTATCGGCAGCTGGGCCTTAATGTGAATCATATCTTCGGCGTGGTGGGCCGCGCGGAAGGATTGCTCGGTTTCGAGCGTGGCGAGTTCACCATTGATTCGCAGACCACCACCGCCTACCTGCGCCGCTCCGCCGGGCTCGTGCAGGCTGGCTTGGCCGCGCCGCTCTTCAGCTGGGGCGTGCTCGACAAGAGTGGTCAGCTCGCCCGCGACCCCAACTTCCCCGATCTGCCGCACATCGGCGAGGCCTACGAGATCGTCCACGGCAAGAAGCCCTCAGGGATCGAATGGGACGCCTTCATGGCCTTCTTGATCTCGGGTTTTCCTGCGCAAAAGCTGCTGGTGCTGCCCAAGGGCACGTCCGACGATCTGGTGGAGGCCTATCGCGCGGCGGCGCGCGAGATGTTGAAAGACCCCGACTATATCGCCCGGCGCGATGAGGTGATCGGCGAATATGAGCAGGTCACGGATGCGCAGGCCGAGAAGCTCTACAAGGACGGCACCACGATCTCGCCGGAAGCGCGCGACTGGGTGCGCGCGTTTCTGGCGAAGACCTATCAGGTCAAGTTCGATTGAGCTTCAAAAGGCGCTAACGATCAGCATGCGCAGACCCCCACCCCGTCCGCTGGCGCGGCCGACCCTCCCCACGAGGGGGAGGGTA
>CAMDOY010000256.1 GCA_945903655.1 Rhizobium sp. Q54
ACACAAGCGCCTCCATGACGAAGGCCCTTAAATATCTCCTGTCCAGCCAAGAGACGGATGGGAGCTGGTTCGGGCGCTGGGGCATGAACTATATCTATGGAACATGGTCCGCCCTCTGCGCACTCAACGCCCTTGGCGCCCAGCATCAGAATGACGCCATAAGCCGCGCCGCCGCATGGTTAAAAAACATTCAAAACCCCGATGGGGGCTGGGGAGAATCTGCAGAGAGTTACAAACTCGATTATGACAGCCATATGCCAGCGCCCAGCACAGCCTCGCAAACCGCCTGGGCGCTACTCGCGCTCATGGCGGCGGGTGAAGCGCGCAGCGCCGAAGTGACGAAGGGGATCTCCTATTTGCTGCGCCATATGAATGCGCAGGGAGGCTGGGAGGAGCCGTTTCACAACGCCACGGGGTTCCCGCGCGTTTTCTACCTGCGCTATCACGGCTACGCCCGCTATTTCCCGCTTTGGGCGCTGGCGCGTTATCGCAATCTGAAGCGGGAAGAGCCCGAGCGCGTGACATGGGGCATGTGACCTCGGCGCCTCTTAGTTCCGCGCGCGTTCGATTTCCTTGAGCTTCCTGTCCACGTGATCCTCGAACACAAATTGCGCGGGGCGCTGATGGGCGTTGGACAACTCCGGCGCCATGGGGCCCTCGGTGTTCACCCCCATCAGCGCAACCTTCAACGCCTTGAGAGGGTGGCGCACAGCGTCTTGCACCGCTGTCGCCTCAAACCCCGAATGCACCATGCAGTCTGCGCATTTCTCATAGTTGCCGACGCCATAGGAGTCCCAATCCGTGGTCTCCATCAATTCCCGATAGGTCTTGGCATAGCCCTCCCCCAGCAGATAACAGGGACGCTGCCAGCCAAAGATGGTGCGGGTGGGATTGCCCCAGGGCGTGCAGGCATAGGTCTGGTTGCCCGCCAGAAAATCCAAAAACAGGGTCGATTGGAAAAAGGGCCAGGCTCGCCCGCCCCTGCCCCTGCGCAGGATATCGCGAAACAGAGTCTTCGTGCGCTGCCGATTGAGGAAATGTTGCTGGTCCGGCGCCCGCTCATAGGCATAGCCGGGCGAGACGGTGATGCCGTCAATCGCCAACGACGTCATCTCATCAAAGAAACGCGCGACCTTTTCCGCATTGGCGTCGTTAAAAAGAGTGCAATTGATATTGACCCGAAAACCCCTGTCCCTCGCGAGTTTGATCGCCGCCAGCGCGCGATCATAAACCCCCTTCTGGCACACGGACTTGTCATGCATCTGGGCATCGCCATCCAGATGAATCGAGAGATTGAACGCGGGCGATGGCTCGAACAGGGACAACTTCTTTTCCAGCAGCAGCGCATTGGTGCAGAGCGTGACGAATTTTCCCCGGGCCAGCGCGCCCTCCACAATCGCGCCGATCTCCTTGTGCAGCAAAGGCTCGCCCCCTGCGATCACCACGACCGGCGCGCCGCATTCATCGATGGCGCCGAGGCAATCGGCAAGCGGCAGGCGCTGGTTCAGGATCTCGTCGGGATAGTCGATCTTGCCGCAGCCCGCACAAGCCAGATTGCAGCGGAAGAGCGGCTCCAGCATCAACACCAGCGGATAGCGTTTACGACCCTTCAGAGTCTGCGCCACCACATAGGCGCCAATCTTCGCCATTTGCAGGATCGGAATGCCCATCTTGCGTCCTTTGCTGATCACACAAACAAGCAGATGCGTTCTCGAAAGCGCTCCCTCGCGCCCTAGATAAGTCCCTGGCCATGGCGAAGTTCCGGACACCCGCTTTAACGACGAAAAGGCACGCTCATGCTTGGCGCACTCATAGTCCATATTGTGCAGGTCTCCTGCCGCAGGCCCTGGCTGACCCTCCTGCTTTCCTTCATCGTGGCTTTGGCCAGCGGCGCCTATGCCGCGAAAAACTTCGCCATCAACACCAACACCGATGACCTCATTTCCAGCACGCTGGAATGGCGGCAAAACCAGATCGCCTTCAACAAGGCATTCCCCAATCTCACGCAAAACATCATTGTGGTGATCGACGCGCCAACACCAGAACTGGCGCAGCTCGGCGCCGAGCAATTGCAAGGCGCCCTTGCGCTGAGGCCGGATGTGATCCAGCGCGTCGAACGGCTCGATGGGCTCCCCTTCTTTCAACGTAACGCGCTTTTGTTCCTGCCCGAAGCTGAAGTGCAGAAGACCATTGGCGGCGCACTGGGCGCGCAGCCCTTGCTCGCATCATTATCAACCGACCCATCCCTACGCGGGCTTGCGAGCAGCATGGGCCTTGTGGCCCAGGGCGCCCAGCGCGGCGCTATGCGGCTTGATGACATGGCGCCTCTGCTGCAAGGCGTCGGCGATGCGCTCAGTAAAGTCGCGGCGGGAGAGAAGGTCGCTTTCAGTTGGCGCCCGCTGCTGGGTGGCGGGTCAGCCGATGAAAAAGATCTGCGGCGCTATATGATAATCAAGCCCAAGCTGGATTTCTCCGCGCTTGAGCCGGGACGCCAGGCCACCGATGCGATCAGGGCGGCGGCCAAGGATTTGCAGCTTGATCAAAAGAGCACACGCGTGCGTCTCACCGGCGATGTGGCGCTGGCGGATGAGGAATTCGCCACCGTTGCGGAAGGCGCGTGGATCAACAACATCGGCACGGTTCTGGTGGTCGCCTTTTTGTTATGGCTGGCGCTGAAGTCGCCCCGAATTGTTTTCGCCATATTGCTCAGTGTGGCTGTCGGCCTGCTGGTGACGGCGGCGCTTGGTCTCATGATGGTGGGCGCGCTCAATCTGATCTCGGTCGCCTTCGCGGTTCTGTTCGTGGGCATCGGCGCGGACTTCGGCATTCAGTTCAGCGTGCGCTATCGGGCCGAACGACATCGGCTTGAGCATCTGAATGCGGCGTTGATCGCGGCTGCGGCGCGCGCGGGTCGTCCGCTTGCGCTGGCGGCGGCGGCGACGGCCTGCGGCTTTCTCGCCTTTTTGCCGACGGTCTATCGCGGCGTGTCCGAGCTTGGGCTTATTGCGGGCGTTGGCATGATCGTGGCGTTCTTCGCCAGCATCACGGTTCTGCCAGCGGCCCTCATGATCCTCAAGCCGCCGGGCGAGCCCGCAGAGATCGGCTACGCCTTTCTGGCGCCGGTTGATCGCTTCTTGTCGGACAAGCGCTGGTGGATCATTGGCGGCACGCTAGGCGTGGTGCTCGCGGGCACGCCCCTGCTCACGAAGCTGCACTTTGATTTCAACCCGCTCAATTTGCGCAGCGACAAGGTGGAGTCGGTTTCGACCCTGCGCGAGATGATGCGTGGACAAGGCGGCAGCTATAACAGCATCTCGACTCTCGCCCCCAGCATCGAGGCGGCGCGACCCTTGGCGGAAAGGCTTGCGGCCTTGCCGCAGGTGCAAAGCGTGATGGATCTCGAGAGTTTCATCCCCGCAGATCAGGACGCCAAGCTCGCCATCATAGGCCGGGCGGATCCATTGAAACAGATGCTGGCGCGCCCGCAACAGCCTGCGCCCTCCGACGCTGAAGTCGTCGCCTCCTTGCAAAATGTATCGGCGCTCATCACGCAAAGCACCGGCCCACAAACAAGCGAAGGCGCGCAGGCGCTCAAAACCATTGGCCGCGCTTTCACCGACCTCGCACAAGGTCCGGCGGAACTGAGGCTTGCGGCCTTTGAGGCTATTATCGCGCCGTTAAACGTGACGCTGCGCAATCTCAAGAACGCACTTGAGGCGCAGAAGGTCACGCTGGCGGACCTTCCCGCGCAATTGCGGGAGCAGTGGATCGCCAATGACGGACGCGCACGGGTTGAAGTTGCGCCGAAGGGCGACGCCAACGACAACGAGGTGTTGCGTCAATTCACCAAGGCCGTGCTGGCGGTGGCGCCTGACGCTGCGGGCGCCCCCATCGCCATTCAGGGCGCGGGCGACACCATTGTGCGCGCCTTCATCGAAGCTGGCGCCTGGGCTCTGCTGTCGATTTCGATCCTGCTCTTCATCGTGTTGCGCCGCGCGAGCGATGTGCTGTTGACGCTGGCGCCGCTTGTGTTGGCGGGGATTGTGACGCTTGAGATCTGCGTCTTGATCGACATGCCCCTCAACTTCGCGAACATCATCGCGCTGCTGCTGTTGCTGGGGCTTGGCGTCGCCTTCAAGATCTATTTCGTCATGGCCTGGAGGGCGGGCGTGATGAACCTTTTGCAGTCGAGCCTCACGCGCGCCATCGTGTTCAGCGCGCTCACCAGCGCCACCGCCTTTGGCAGCCTGTGGCTGTCGAGCCATCCCGGCACCTCCAGCATGGGCAAGCTGCTGGCGCTCTCGCTGGTGTGCACGCTGGCGGCGGCGGTGCTGTTCCAGCCTGCGCTCATGGGGCCGCCGCGCATCAAGGTCGGCGAAGAGGTGGAGTGATGATGGCGCCAAATGGCGCGTCATGCGTTCAATAAAGGAAATGGGGCGTCTTTCGCGCCCTTGTCCGGGCGCAGCGGCGCGCCATAACGCTCAGCAACGAAGCAGGCAGCTGCTGTCGGGAGTTGCGCCCAATGCATGAACCCATGACGCTTGACCAAGAAAGTTCCCGCACCCCAGCGCTGGACCTCATCGCCTGCCCCGCAGATCTGCGCTCGCGGGCGGTCCAGGATCTGCAGAACGTGGCGCGCGAGTTGCGTCAGGAATGCATCGAGACCGTCGCCGTCACGGGCGGGCATCTCGGTTCGAGCCTTGGCGTCGTGGAACTGACGGTGGCGCTTCATTATGTGTTCGAGACGCCCCATGATCGGCTGATCTGGGATGTCGGCCATCAGGCCTATCCCCACAAGATCCTCACGGGGCGGCGCGACCAGATGCGCAGCCTGCGACAGGGCGGCGGCCTCTCCGGTTTCACCAAGCGTGCGGAGAGCGAATACGACCCCTTCGGCGCGGCCCATTCCTCGACTTCCATTTCCTCGGCGCTCGGCTTTGCAGTGGCGCGGGATATGCTCTGCGAGCAACGCAATGTCGTCGCCGTCATTGGCGATGGCGCCATGTCCGCTGGCATGGCCTATGAAGCCTTGAACAATGCGGGCGCGCTTGGCTCTAAGCTCATCGTGGTGCTGAACGACAACAGAATGTCCATCGCGCAGCCCAGCGGCGCCATGGCGAATTATTTCAACCGCCTGTCCCTGCGCGATGAGGGCGCCAATGAATGGGTGAGCCCCACCTGGTTCGAGGAAATGGGCTTCAATTACATTGGCCCCATTGATGGGCACGATGTTGATGGCCTCGTCGAGGCGCTCCAGCGCGCGCGGGATATGGCTGCCCCCGTCGTCGTTCACGCGCTCACCCACAAGGGCAAGGGTTATGCGCCCGCAGAGGCCGCCGCTGACCGCATGCATGGGGTGAGCACCTATGATCCGGCGACGGGCGCGCAGGCGAAGGCCAAGGCCAGCGCTCCCTCCTATACGAAGGTCTTCGCCGAAAGCCTCATTCAGGAAGCTACACGAGACGAGCGCATCATAGCCATCACCGCCGCCATGCCCTCGGGCACGGGGCTCGATCTTTTCGGCGCGGCCTTTCCCAACCGCACCTTCGATGTAGGCATCGCCGAGCAACATGCGGTGACTTTTGCTGCGGGGCTTGCGGCGGATGGCATGAAGCCCTTCTGCGCCATCTACTCCACCTTCCTGCAGCGCGCCTTCGATCAGATCGTGCATGATGTGGCCCTGCAGAACCTGCCCGTGCGCTTCGCCATGGATCGCGCGGGGCTGGTGGGCGCCGATGGGCCAACCCATGCGGGCTCGTTCGATATCGCCTATCTCGGATGCCTCCCCAATATGGTGGTCATGGCCTGCAG
>CAMDOY010000257.1 GCA_945903655.1 Rhizobium sp. Q54
TCCATCTGGCCCCTCAACATCTACAGCGAGCGGGACGCCTCCAAGCTCAGCCCCCAGATGCGGGATCGCCTGAAGGAATCGCTGGCCATGAAGCCCGAGGATTATCGGCGCTGTCTCGTCCGCCGCGCCGCCATCCGCGCCCTCTACGCAAAACTGGCGGCGGGGGCGGACGGCTGCATCGCCCTGTCGGCCACTGGCCCCGCGCCGGTGGGGCTCCTGTCCACGGGCGATCCCTCTTTCGCCGTGCCCGGCTCGCTCCTTGGCGTGCCCGCCCTGTCGCTGCCGCTGCTGTCGGAAGGCGGCCTGCCGGTGGGCGTGCAATTGCTCGGGTTCGAGCAGCAGGACGCGGCGCTTTTCGCCATGGCGGGCGCGGTGGAGCGCATTGTCACCGGAGAAGCCGTCGCTGGAGGTTGACGGCGGCGCCGGGGGCGCGCATCAGGGGATCAGTCGTTTTCGGAATCCCAGATGCTCCCAGCGGTGATCGCCTATCCGCAGATCGACCCCGTGGCGATCAGCCTCGGGCCTCTGCCCATTCGCTGGTATGCGCTGGCCTATATCGCGGGCCTGCTGCTGGGCTGGGCCTATGCGCGCAAGCTGGTGCGCGACGACCGCCTCTGGGGCGCCATGGCGCGCCCGAGCGTCCTCAGCCTCGACGATCTGCTGGTCTATGCGGCGCTGGGCGTCGTGGCGGGCGGGCGCCTTGGCTATGTGCTGTTCTATAACCCCGCCTTCTACCTCGCCAATCCCCAGGACATCATCGCCGTCTGGCATGGGGGCATGTCTTTCCATGGGGGGCTCGCGGGGGCGGCGCTGGGCGTCTGGACTTTTGCGCGGCGCACACAGATCCCCGCGCTGACGGTGGCGGATATCTGCTCCGCCGTCACGCCCATCGGGCTGTTTCTGGGGCGCATCGCCAATTTCATCAAGCCGGAACTGTGGGGCCGCGAGAGCGAGGTGGACTGGGCCATGGTCTTTCCCGAGGCTGGCCCCCTGTCGCGCCATCCCAGCCAGCTCTATGAAGCGGGCCTTGAGGGCGTCGCGCTGTTCATCGTGCTCTGGTTCGTTGTGCGCATGGGCGGCCTGCGTCGTCCCGGCCTCGCCACGGGCGTCTTCGCCATCGGCTATGGGCTGGCGCGCATCTTCTGCGAATTTTACCGCGAGCCCGATCCGCAACTCGGCTTTTTGTTCGGCGGCGCCACCATGGGCATGCTGCTGTCTCTGCCGCTGATCGCCATCGGCGCGGGCTTTGTCTATCACGCGCTGCGTCAGGCGCAGGCGTCATGAGCGCGCTGGCCGCCCATCTGCGCGAACTCATCGCGCAGGAAGGCCCGCTCACCCTGGAGCGCTTCATGGCGCTGGCTTTGGGCCATCCCTCCATGGGCTATTACATGACGCGAGACCCCCTGGGCCTCGAGGGCGATTTCACCACGTCGCCTGAAATCAGCCAGATGTTCGGCGAATTGATCGGGCTCTGGGCGGCGGAAATCTGGGTCGCCATGGGAGCGCCCCAGCCCCTGCGCCTGGTGGAGCTCGGCCCCGGACGCGGCACGCTCATGCAGGACGCCCTGCGCGCCGCCAGCGTGGTGCCCGCTTTCGCCGGCGCCATCGACGTGCATCTGGTGGAGACCTCGCCAGCCCTGCGGCAGGTTCAGAAGGCGATCCTCGCCCGCTCCGGCGCGCCCCTGTCCTGGCATGGGGGCCTTGAGACGATTCCGCCGGGACCCGCCATCGTCATCGCCAACGAGTTCTTCGACGCCCTTCCGGTGCGCCATTATGTGAAAAGCGAAGGCGCCTGGCGTGAGCGTCTGGTGGGCCTCGACAACCATGGCCGTTTCATCTTCGGCCTCTCGCGCACAGCCGAGCCCAGCATCAGGGCTGAGGCCCCCGAAGGCGCCGTGATCGAGATTTGCCCTGCGGGCCAGCAGATCATGAACGCTCTGGCCGGGCGTCTGGCGACCCAGGGCGGCGCCGCGCTCATCATCGACTACGGCTACACCCAGACCGCCCTCGGCGAGACCCTGCAGGCGCTGAAGGGCCATCGCTTCGTTGATCCGCTGGCGGAGCCCGGCGAAGCCGATCTGACGGCCCATGTGGATTTCGCGGCTCTGGCCCGCGCCGCCCGGGCCGCTGGCGCGATTGTCCATGGCCCCATCACCCAGGGCGTGCTGCTCACGGGGTTGGGGATCTTTGATCGGGCGCGGGCCCTGTCGCGCCGCGCCAATCCGGCGCAGACGGCGCAGATTTCGGCGGCGCTGAAGCGTCTGGCGTCGAGCCAGGCGCGCATCGAGGTTGAAGGCGGCGAGGTGGATGGCATGGGCTCCCTGTTCAAGGCCATCTGCGTCACGGCGCCCGGCCTCGCGCCGCCCCCCGGTTTCGAAACGGCCTCACCATGATTGCGTCCCCTCTTCTCTTGCGCGCCGAAAGGCTCATGGCCCCCGGCCTCGTCCATGGATTCTTCACCCGTCAGGGCGGCGTCTCCACCGGCGTTTACGAGAGCCTGAATGGGGGCGTGGGCTCGCAGGACGATCCTGCCTGTGTGGCGGAAAATCGCGCCCGCATGGCGCAGGCCCTGGGCGTCGCGCCCAGCCATCTGCTGGTGCCCTACCAGATCCATTCCGCCGATGTGCTGCATGTGCGTGAGCCCTGGGCGCACGACGCCCGCCCGCGCTGCGATGGGCTGGTGACGAATGTGCCGGGCCTCGCGCTGGGCGTCACGGGCGCCGACTGCGGCATGATCCTTTTCGCTGACGCAAAGGCCCGCGTCGTGGGCGCCTGCCACGCCGGCTGGAAGGGCGCCTTCACCGGCGTGCTGGAGGCCACCCTGAACGCCATGGAGGCGCTGGGCGCTAAACGCAACGACATCACCGCCGTGCTGGGCCCCACCATCGGCGCGGCGAGCTATGAAGTCGGCCCGGAGTTCGTCGCCCGTTTCGCCGACGCGGATGCAGATTACGCGTGCTTCTTCACGCCCTCACCGCGCGAGGCGCACGCGATGTTCAACTTGCCGGGCTTCATCGGCATGCGCCTGCACAAAGCGGGCGTGGGCGCCTTCGAGGATCTGGGGCTCGACACCTATGCGGATCCCCTGCGCTTCTTCAGCTATCGCCGCACCACCCATCTGCGCGAGCCCGACTATGGGCGTCTCGTCTCCGCCATCGCTCTGGCCTGAGTGGATTGCATCAGGGCGCTTTGATCGCCATAAGAACCCTACGAACGACATAAACCGAGGAAACGCCATGAAAGTCCGTGACGCCATAGCCGTGGTTCTGAAGCGTGAGGGTGTGGACACGCTCTTTGGCTATCCGGTCAATCATCTCTTTGAGGGCGCGGCGGCGGCGGGCATCAAGCCGATCACCGTGCGCCAGGAACGCACGGGCCTGCATATGGCCGACGCCATGTCGCGCGTCTCCTCGGGCAAGAAGGTCGGCGTCTTCTGCATGCAGCATGGGCCGGGCCTGGAGAACGCCCTGGGCGCTGTGGCGCAGGCCTATAGCGAATCCGTGCCGCTGCTGGTGATCCCCGGCGGCTATGATCGGCGCCTCGCCCATGTGGACCCCAATTTCAGCGCGCCGAAAAACATGGCCTACTACACCAAATCGGTGGAGCAGCTGACCAGCGGCGCGGAACTCTCCAATGTCTTCCGCCGCGCCTTCACCCAATTGCGCAATGGTCGCGGCGGGCCCTGCGTGGTGGAGATTCCCAAGGATCTCTGGAACGAAGAGGTCCCTGAGAATTTCGACTACCATCCGGTCATCGCGACCCGCTACATGCCAGATCCCGCCGCCATCCGCGAGGCCGCCGAGCGTCTCGCCAAGGCCAAGAATCCCGTGATCTATGCAGGGCAGGGGGTGCATTACGCGCAGGCATGGCCGCAGCTGCGCATGCTCGCCGAAATGCTCGCTGCGCCCGTCTGCACTTCGCTGGAAGGCAAGAGCGCCTTTCCGGAAAATCACCCGCTGGCGCTGGGCTCCGGCGGCGCCGCCATGCCCCGCGCGGTGCGGGTGTTTCTCGATGGCGCCGATGTGATCTTCGGCGTCGGTTGCTCCTTTGGCGAGACGGCCTTCGGCGTCACCATGCCCAAGGGCAAGACCATCATCCACGCCACCCTCGACCCCAAACATCTCAACAAGGATGTGGAGGCCCATGTGGGCCTCATCGGCGATGCTGGCCTCATGCTCGACGCGCTGTTGATCGAACTGGCGCGGCTCATTCCCGCCCCGCGCGACCAGCGCGAGACGGCGGAGCGCATCGCCGCCGTGCGCGATCCCTGGATGGCGCAGTGGCAGGCGAAGCTCACCTCCAGCGAGACGCCGCTGACGCCCTATCGCGTCATCGCGGATCTCTTGGCGACGGTGGATGTGCCCAACACCATCATCACCCACGACGCGGGCAGCCCGCGCGACCAGCTCTCGCCCTTCTGGGTCTCGACCGCGCCGCTGTCGTATCTCGGCTGGGGCAAGACAACCCAGTTGGGCTATGGTCTGGGCCTCGCCATGGGCGCCAAGCTCGCCGCCCCCGACAAGCTCTGCATCAATGTCTGGGGCGATGCGGCCATCGGCTTCACGGGCATGGATTTCGAGACGGCGGCCCGCTACCGCATCCCGATTCTCTCCATCCTCTTCAACAATTTCTCCATGGCCTGCGAACTCGACATCATGCCGGTCTCGACCTCGGCCTATCGCGCCACGGACATCTCCGGCAACTACGCCGACTTCGCCCGCGCGCTGGGCGGCCATGGCGAACGGGTGACCACCCCCGACGACATCATCCCCGCCATCAAGCGCGGCATTGAGAAGACGAAGGAAGGCGTGCCGGTGCTGCTGGAGTTCATCACTGGTTTGGAGACGGCGCAGTCGCGCTATCCCTTGAAGGGGTGAGCCTCACCCCTTCACCCGCGCCACGATCATCATGCGGCTTTGGTTGTGGCCCAGATTCTTCGGCGCGCGCGTTCCTTCAAAGCCGTGGGCGGACAGCAGCACGCGCAGGTCAGATTCCGCATAGCCCGTGAGGCCGAGGCTCGCGCGCAGTTGGCGGTAGTCGGAGAACCAGGTCGCCACCAGCCCCGCGCAGGCCGCAAAGAAGAAGCCGCCCTGCCAGGCGAAGTGGAGGAGGGCGAGCACGTCGGCCAGCGCATCGGGCCTTGTGGGCAGAATGTCCGCCAGCACCAGCTTGCCCTCGGGCTTCAGCTTGGCGCGCCAGACATCGAGCAGACCCTCGAACTCCTGATGGGACAGATATTGCAAAAGGGAATTGGCGACGATCATGTCGAGGGAGCCATCGGGAATGGCGCTCTGGGACTCGTTGGTGAGAACGATGATCTTCTGATTGTTCTCGAAGCGCACGCGCTGCTTCGCCTGCACATTGGGCGCGGCGTCGAAGAGATAGAGCAGGGCGCAGCGGCGGGCCACCAGATCGGCCGAGAGGGCCTCGCCCGAGCCGTGGTCGAGCACGCTCCAGCCGGGCGCCTCCACGAGATCGGCGATCCCGCGCGCGATGCGGTCATAGTGCAGGGCACGATGCCGCTCGTTCACATAGATCGGGTTTTCACGGTTCCAGAAGTCGCGCCAGTTCATGCCAGGGTCCGTTTGGCGCCCGCGAGCGCGTGACGCATCCTAGCTATGCAGTGCCCGAACACAATGGCGAAGGTTGGGCGGGCGAAGATGGGGCGAAGCGCGTGGCCCTGTGCAGGGGACATGCTCACGCCGCCTTGTGTTGCTCCATCAGCGCCACGAAGCGCTTGAAGAGATAGTGGCTGTCCTGCGGGCCGGGTGAGGCTTC
>CAMDOY010000258.1 GCA_945903655.1 Rhizobium sp. Q54
TTCGGCCTCAGAGGCAAGCCGGAGACCGACGGCAAGATCATCAAGCCCATGGAGGCCTATGGCATCAAGGTCATGTCCATCGGCTTTCTGGTGGATGAAGAGGTCGCCATGATCTGGCGCGGCCCCATGGTGCAATCCGCCCTCACCCAGATGATGCGCGACGTCGCCTGGGGCGAGCTGGATTGCCTGGTGGTCGATATGCCGCCGGGCACGGGCGACGCCCAGCTCACCATGGCGCAGACTGTGCCGCTGGCGGGCGCGGTGATCGTCTCGACCCCGCAGGATCTGGCCCTGATCGACGCAAGGCGCGCGGTCGCCATGTTCAAGAAGGTGAATATCCCCATCCTCGGGGTGCTTGAAAACATGAGCTATTTCCTTTGCCCCCATTGCGGCGAGCGCTCCGATGTCTTCGCCCATGGCGGCGCGCGGCATGAAGCCGAGCGGCTTGAGGTTCCTTTCCTAGGGGAAGTGCCGCTGCATATGACCATTCGGGAGAATTCGGACGCTGGCCGTCCGGTCGTCGCGGTGGATCCCGATGGCGCCCATGCCGCTGTCTACAAATCCATCGCCCAGGGGGTGATGCAGAGCCTCGATGGGGGCGGGGTCGCGCGCGCCTTCCCCAAAATTGTGATCGAGTGAACCTTTAGGCTACTTTTTATCTGTATGCTTTTTTGCGTTCCATGCAACACTGCGATTCAGTGTTGTCGAGGGTCGGCCATGAAGCGTCGGGATTTTCTCACTGGCTCCAGCGTCACAGGCTTTAGCGCAGCATTGGCGGCGCCAGCCGTGGCCCAGAGCGCGCCAAGCGTGACGTGGAAGCTCACCTCCAGCTTCCCCACCACCCTCGACACCATCTGGTCGGGCGCCCAGACCTTCGCTCAGGCCGTGCGCGACATGACCGATGGCCGGTTCACCATCGAGCTTCACCCGGCGGGTGAGATCGTGCCCCCGCTGGAGGTTCTCGACGCCGTGAAGGCGGGCAAGGTCGATTGCGCCCAGACGGCGCTCTTCTACCACTGGGGCATGCAGCCCGCTCTCGTCTTCGCCACCGGCGTGCCCTTCGGCATGAACGCGCGCGGGCAGAACGCCTTCTTCCGCCAGGGAGGGGGCACGGATCTCGTCAATGAACTGCTGGTGGAGCACGATCTCTTCGCTTTGCCTGCGGGCAACACCGGTTGCCAGATGGGTGGCTGGTTCCGCAACGAATTGCGCTCGGTGGCGGATTTGCGCGGGCTCAAATTCCGCGTTTCGGGCCTGGCGGGCAAGATGCTCACGCGGCTGGGGGTGATCCCCACCGGCGCGTCGCGCGCGCAGATCGCGGGCGCTTTCGAGAGTGGGGCGCTGGGCGCGGCGGGCTGGGTCTCTCCCATCGATGATGAGAAGCTGTCGCTCGTGCGGGTGGCGCCCTGGTATTATTATCCCGGCTGGTGGCAGGGCGGCATGGCGATCCATCTGACCTTCAATCTCGCCAAATGGAACGCCCTGCCCAAGGCCTACCAGAGCGTGGTGCGCGCCGCCGCCGAACTCGCCAACGCCGATGTGCTGGCGCGCTATGACTCGCTCAACCCCCAGGCGGTGCGCAGGCTTGTGGAGGCGGGCGCCAAGCTGCGGGCCTTCCCGCAGGATGTGATGGAGGCCTGCTGGCAAGCCGCCATCGCGGAGTTTCGTGACACCGGCGCGGCTGATCCCACGTTCCAGCGCGTGCATGACGCCTACATGAGCTTCCGCAATGACCAATATGTCTGGTGGCAGGTGGCGGAATACCCCTATGACAATTTCATCATCCGCCAGCGCGCCAAGGGCTGAGCGCTTTACGCGGAGTGACGGCGTGATAGGGTCTGCCCTTAGAGCAATACGGGGGCAGGACACATGGCTGACGCGATCAGCATCGCCGAACAGGGCTATTTCTTCGTCGGCGGCCATTACGAGGACCATCCCGACGGGCGCTTCTTCACCGGCCAGATGTATGTGGAGTTCCAGATCCCCGCTGCGCGCACCAAGGCCTTGCCGCTGGTGATGTTTTCAGGCGGCGGGCAGAGCGGCCTCAACTATACCGGCACGCCCGATGGGCGCGAAGGCTGGCGGCAGTTCTTTCTGCGGGCGGGCTATGCGGTCTATGTGATCGACCAGCCCTCGCGCGCCCGCTCGCCCCATCTGCGCGAGGCGGGCGAGCAATCGCGCCAGCCCGTGCGCTGGGTGGAGCGGCAGTTCACCGCGCCGGAGCTGCATAAACTCTGGCCGCAGGCCGAGCGTCACACCCAATGGCCGGGCGCGGGCGTCGAGGGCGATCCCGTCTTCGATCAGTTCTTCGCCCAGAACTTTCCTTCGCTCGCCAGCTTCCCCCGCCAGCAGGAGCTCAATCGCGATGCGGGCGCAGCATTGCTCGACAAGATCGGCCCCGCGATCCTCTTCACCCATTCGCAGTCCGGAACCTTCGGCTGGCTCATCGCCGACGCGCGGCCCGAACTTGTGAAGGCCATCGTCGCCATGGAGCCCTCAGGCCCGCCAGTCTTCGACAATGTGATGAAGGGCGCGCCCGACTGGTTCGAGGACGGCCCCTTCACCAAGCCCTATGGGCTGACGGCGCCGCCCTTGACCTATGACCCGCCGCTGGCGTCCCCGCAGGATCTGAAATTCGTGCGGCAGGAGACGCCCGAGGCGCCGGACCGGGTGCGCTGCTGGGAACAGGCGGAGCCCGCGCGCAAGCTCGCCCATCTGCAGGATATTCCCGTGCTGGTGGTGGAGGCGGAGGCCTCCTATCACGCGCCCTATGATCATTGCACTGCGCGCTATCTGCGCCAGGCGGGCGTGATGAAGACGACCTATGTGCGCCTCGCCGACATCGGCATCCACGGCAACGGGCACATGCTGATGATCGAGAAGAATAACGCGGAGATCGCCGAGGTCGCGCGCAAGTGGCTGGAGGAGGCTCTGGGGTGAGTTAACTCACCCCCCCGTCACGCTCATATGCCTGCCCACCGCAGGCTGGCGGGTGGTGCGGTCGATGATGAAATCGTGGCCCTTGGGCTTGCGGGCGATGGCGGCTTCCATGACCGCGTTCAGGGCCTCGTTGCTCTCGGAGGACCGCAGGGGCGTGCGCAGGTCGGCGGCGTCTTCCTGGCCAAGGCACATGTAGAGCGTGCCCGTGCAGGTGACGCGCACCCGGTTGCAGCCTTCGCAGAAATTGTGGGTCAGCGGGGTGATGAAACCCACGCGACCGCCGGTCTCCTTCACGCGCACATAGCGGGCGGGGCCGCCGGTCTGGTAGTCGATGTCTTCCAGCGTGTAGCGGTCGAGCAGGCTCGCGCGCAGCTGCGTCAGCGGCCAGTATTGGTCGACGCGCGCCGCCTCCACCTCGCCGAGCGGCATGACCTCGATGAAGGTCATGTCCATGCCGCGCCCATGGGCCCATTCGATGAGTTGGGGAACCTCGTCGTCGTTGACGCCCTTCAGGGCCACGGCGTTGATCTTGATGGCGAGCCCCGCCTTCTGCGCGGCGTCGATCCCCTCCAGAACCTTGGCGAGATCGCCCCAGCGGGTGACGGCCTTGAACTTGTCGGGGTCGAGGGTGTCGAGGGAGACGTTGATGCGCTTCACGCCGCAATCGGCCAGCTCCTGCGCATGGCGGGCGAGCTGGGAGCCATTGGTGGTGACGGTGACCTCCTCCAGCGCGCCGGAGTCCAGATGCTGCGAGAGGGAGCGGAACAGGGTCATGATGCCCCGGCGCACCAGCGGCTCGCCGCCGGTGATGCGGATCTTGCGGGTGCCGCGCGCCACGAAGGCGGTGCAGAGCCGGTCCAGCTCCTCGAGGGACAGGAGGTCCTGTTTGGGGAGGAAGGTCATGTCCTCGGACATGCAGTAGACGCAGCGGAAATCACAGCGATCCGTCACTGACACGCGAATATAGGTGATCGCCCGGCCGAAGGGATCGACGAGCGGCTGACCCAGGGGCTGCGCGGTCTTGACGGGGATATTCATGAACTCAGGTTCCTCCAAGGCCTCAATGTAAGCCCTATGGGCCCACATGAAAAGGGCGGGAACCGGGATGGGGCGGGTTGGTTTTGCCATCTCTCACCTCGCAGCTCCCCATGAGACCCGTCATGCGCCTGATCGCATTCCTGTTTCTCGCCGCTTTCGCCCTCGCGGGGGTCATGCGCTACTCGAAGGCGGCCGCCCCGGAGCCTGCGGCGCCGCTGGCCCCCCGGGCGGTTTCAACCCCGCTCGCCGCCACGGGCGCGACGCCTGCCCCCATGCCCCTCGCCAGCCTCGCCGCCTCGGCGCCCGCGCCGCAAGTGCTTCGCCACAAACGCCGTTTCGCCAAGGCGGCCCTGCGCGCCCTCAAGAAGGCCGAGGCCCTGCAACCGGCCAAACCGCAAAAGCAGATGGCGCAGAAGCAGGTGGCCAGGCTGCACAAGGCGCCCCGCCGCTAGCGCCCTTCCAGTCACGCGGGGAAGCGACTAGGGTGCCCCTGATCGGGAGCCTCCATTGACCACAGCCTCACCCACCAACGCCCCATGGCCCACGGAACTGCGCCTGTCTGACGCAGGCCGCCTCCTCACCGTGGCTTTCGACGATGGGACGCGCCATGAGCTCAGCGCCGAATATCTGCGGGTCGAGAGCCCCAGCGCGGAAGTGCAGGGCCATGCGCCCTCCCAGCGCCAGACCCAGTACGGCAAGCGCAACGTGACCATCAAGGAGGTCCAGCCCACTGGCAATTACGCCGTGCGGCTGCTGTTCAGCGACGGCCATTCCACGGGCATCTACAGCTTCGCCTGGATTCACGACCTCGCCCTGAAAAAAGAGGCAAAATGGGCCGCCTATGAGGCGGAGTTGGCGGCCAAGGGGCTGAGCCGCGATCCCCGCTGAAAACGAAAAAGCCGGGCGCTGGGCCCGGCTTCTAGGGATCTGAAGATTGGCGTCTCAGCGCATGACGGTGACGGTCGTACCGACTTTCACGCGGGTGTAGAGATCCATCACATCGTCATTGGTCATGCGGATGCAGCCCGAGGAGACCGCCTGGCCGATGGTGTCGGGCTCGTTCGAGCCGTGGATGCGGTAGAGGGACGAGCCCAGATACATGGCGCGGGCGCCCAGCGGATTGTCCGGTCCGCCCACCATGTGGCGCGGCAGGTCCGGACGGCGGCGCAGCATCTCCGGGGGAGGCATCCAATCCGGCCATTCGCGCTTGTTGGTGATGGTCTTGGCGCCAGCCCATTCGAAGCCTGGGCGGCCTACGCCCACGCCATAGCGCATGGCCTTGCCGTCGCCCATAACGTAGTACAGGCGGCGCTCCTGGGTGGAGACGACGATGGAGCCGGGCGCCTCAGAACCATTCCAGCTCACGACCTGGCGGGGAATGGGGCTCTGCTGGGGCTGAACGCTTTCGCGAAGGGGCGCGGGGGCTGCCGGTGCGGAAGCCACAGCAGGCACACGCGTTTCAAGATCGATGATATCGACGGAGAGGGAGAAGGCGGGGGCCGAAGCGAGCAAAAGGCCCGCAATGGCGCTGGCTAAAGCAGGAATGGTGCGACGCATATGGATTGGCCTCACGGAAAGGAACGAGTCATCTGTCGGCGAAGACGTCAGCACATTTCCACCATGAACTGATCCAATGCAACAGCAAAGCGATTCGCTGAGAGCGTTTCGTTGCTTTGGCGCAACGAACGTTGCCGCTGCGCAACAGGTATGTTCAGCCAAGAACAGTCAGAATGGCGCTTCGTGGGTCCCTTTCGTGGCAATGGATATAAACGAAGGCGGAAATTAATGTTTTTT
>CAMDOY010000259.1 GCA_945903655.1 Rhizobium sp. Q54
CTTGGTGTCGGCATTGCCGACCTCCGACATATCCAGGGCCTCGCCGCGGAACTGGATGCGCACTTCCTCGCTGCGCAGGGCCCGGTGGAAGGCGAATTGCTCGCCGATGATGTTGTAGACCTTCAGTTCCAGATGCTTGCCGCGAATGACGGGCTTGGGCTCGCCGCTGGTTCCCGCGATCTCCTTGAAGAGATCGAAGGCGCGCACCTTGAAGAGGCCGCTCTTGGCCTCGCGCGGGCTGGTGCTGGCCACGGGCACGAGATCCGCATAGTCGCGATGGAAGATCGACAGATCATCCGGGCGGTCGTTCCAGCAGACCATGCGCTCCATTACATGGTCCATGGGGGCGGTCTGGCGGTCGGTGGGGATGGTCCATTGCGGGCCATTGACGCGCGTGACCTTGAACAGGGTGTGGCTGACCTGATCGTCCTCGGACATGAAGTGGGTGAAGGGCGAGTTCACATGAGCGAACCAGCGCAGGCTGTCCGCCGAGCCGTTGCAGCGATGGGCGATGCCCTCGGGGATATGCATGAGATCGCCTGCGACCATTTCATGCACGCCAAATTCCGTCTCGACCGTGGTGGAGCCTGCAAACTGGAACAGCACCGTATCGAAATCGATATGGCGCACGAATTCCTGCTGGGCGCCGCAGACGCTCTCCACGCCGATGCGGTGATCGCTGTTCACCAGCAGGGTCACGCGCTCATTGGGGCTGCCGATGAGATCGAAGGCGCGGAAGAGGGGCAGCGCCTTGGTGCTGGTCCCCGAAGCCATCAGGCTCGCCTTGCTGCGCTGGGCCCAGGCCGGCAGATAGCTGCGCGCCGAGGCATGCCAGGTGGTCATGAATTCGCGGCTCTTGTTCGGGACGTTCATGGGGGGCTCCGTGGGTTGGAAAGGGGCGAAGGGGCCTCAGCGGCCGGACTGGATGGAATAGGCGTCCCGCAGGTCGGGCAGCAGGTCTTCGGAGACCGAGCTCACGTCCGAGACAAGCGCGCCGACCGCCTCTCCCGACAGGGGATTGAGGCCGAAGTTCATGCGCTTGAGATCGGCGATGAAGGCGGGGTCCTTCATGCAGGCGTTGAAGGCCATGCGCAGGGCTGCGAGCCGCTCGGGCGGGGTGTTGGGCGTGGTGATGAAGGAGGTGCCGATTTCGGCGGCGTTGACCACAGTGCGGATCACGGCCTTCTGCCGGTCGGTCGTCGCCAACTCCAGTACGGTCGGCACGTCAGGCAGTTCCTGGTGGCGGTTCACCGCGAACTGGGTCAGCAGTTTGATCTTCTTTTCCGTGAGCCAATCGGGATGGGTGGTCTTGAGCGTGTCCCAGCCCGTGCAATGGCCGTCCGCCTCGCCCCGGTCTACCGCCAGCATGCTTTCTGCAGAGCCCTGATAGCCCAGCACCAGATCGAACTTCGTGCCCAGCACCTTGTTCATGACGCTGGGATAGATGGTCACTGCGGAGCCTGCGCCCGTCGCGGCGAGCCGCACGGAGGTCTTCATGGCCTCCTGCGCCGACCCGATGGTGTTGGAGCGCACGAAGATCACATTCACCAGTGGATTGACCCGCCCGATCCAGCCGAACTCCGAGGACTTCATCTGGGCCTTGATGATGCCGAGGCGCTCATCAAGGGGCAGGGTGGGGGCGATGACGCCGATGGAGAGGCCATCCTTCGGGGCGCCGCCATAGAGGAAGGCCGCCGCCGTCACGCTGCCTGCGCCGGGCATGTTGCGGGTCACGATGGTGGGATTGCCCGGGATATGGCGGGGCATATGATTGGCGAGCACCCGCGCATAGGAGTCGTAGCTGCCTGCGGGAGGAAAACCGACCACGAGATTGATTGTCTTGCCCCGGTAGAATTCTTCGGCCTGGGCGAAGGCCTGCGGGCAGAACAGCCCCGCCGCGCCAGCCCCCATCAGCCCCAGGGCGCCGCGCCGCGTGGGGCCCTCAAGCGCTGTGTCCGCCATAAGGCTTTTCTGACCGATGACAGGCATGAATTCCCCCAAAAAAGGCCCAGGCGCGGGGCTCCCGCCATCCCGCGGCGTCGCCGCAGGCGCAAGGCGCCGGGCGCCAATCGCTGCAAGCAATCAAGCTCTTGCAGCGTCAGGGGAGGTCTAGTCGATAATGCGCCTTTAGGCCAGAGACGGCCCGCATCACATTTCAGGGCGAAAATGGGGACGGGGGCAGCTACTTCCGCACATAGGGCCCCAGCTCCTTCAGGGCCGCGTCGGCGAAGGAGGTGTTGACGGTCTGGTTGATGTCGACCACGCCCTCGATCCAGCCCTGCGTCTTGAAGAATTCGAAATCCGTGCGCAGGCTGTCCCAGTTGAGCCTTGCGTCGGGGTTCGAGCCCTGGGTATGCATGGTCCTGTAGAGGGCGGGGTTCTTCAACGCCGTGAATTCCATCAGGATATTGATGACTTCCTCCGCGTTCGGCCCCTTCAGCCCGCCGTCCGCCAGCGCTCCATCGTAGAAGCGCATGGCCTTGATGAAGGCGCGCATGAAGCGCTTGGCCACATCCGGGCGCTTCTCCGTGAAAATGGCGGAGTAGATGATATGGGTGGCGTCGGAATTGGGGTAATATTCGTCGTTGGTCATGATCTTGACCGCGATCTTCTGCTCGACCGCATAGGTCGCGGCGGGCTCGGTGGTGAGCCCGGCGTCCACCGCGCCATTGCTCATGGCGGTGACGTGTTGGGGATAGGCGAGATAGGTCGGCTCGATGTCCTTGAAGGACAGGCCCACGGTCTTCAGGCCCTGGTTGATGGTCGAGGTCGCGCCCGTGCCGGGGCCGGGCAGGGCGACCTTCATGCCCTTGAGGTCGGCGAGGCCCTTGTAGCGGCCGGAATCCACATGTTGCTTGCGCACGATCAAGACCTGATGGCCGTAGCCAGGTTGTTGCCGTTGCCGCTGGCGATCTGGATCTTGATGCCGCGCACCACCGCGTTGAAAAGGGTGGCGCTGGCCGAGCCCGTGGCGACGTCGATTTCGCCTGAGCCCAGCGGCGCGATCATCTTGCCGCCTGAATCGAAGACGATGCCGTTCACATCCAGCCCTTCCTCGGCGAAATAGCCCTTCTTGATGGCGATGAGGATGGCGAAGTCGCCGGTGGAGTTGGAGATGGCCACATTGACCTTGTCGGCGGCGAAGGCGGCGCGCGGGGACAGCACGCCTGCGGCGGCCATGCCCAGCACAAGGCGGCGATTGACGGAAAAGCGGCTCTTGGCGGCGTTTTTGTTCACCTGCGACACTCCCTGAATTTTTCAACAGTCTAAGTGCATTCTCCCGACTGGCGCAAGGCGTTTCACGGGGTATTGAGCCATGCTTGACGGGCGGTGGGTCTGGCTCTTTGATGGACGCCATCAAGGGAGAGGGCTGACATGTTATCGAAACTCAAAATGCAGGGCGAAGCGGTGGTCATCACCGGCGGGGGCGCGGGCATCGGCAAGGCGGCGGCTGCGGCCCTGTGCGAAATGGGCGCGACCTCCATCATCGTGGGGCGCACCGAAAAGACCCTGAAGGACACCCAGGCGGAGTTTCAGGCCAAGGGCTGGGCCTGCGAGACCTTCGTCGCCGACGTCTCGAAGGAGGCGGATGTGGGGCGCCTCGCCGCCTGGGTTGGCGCGAATTATCCCGAAGTGAAGGCGGTGGTGAACAACGCCGGGAACAACTTCTCCTCCGTGCTCCACGAATTGCCCACGGAGCGCTGGCGCGAGTTGATGGCGACCAATCTCGACAGCGTCTATTTCATGTGCCGTGATTTCATTCCGCTGCTGCTGAAGGCCAAAAAGCCCTCCATCGTCAACGTGGCCTCGACCTTCGGTGTCATCGGCAACGCGAAGATGCCGGTCTACTGCGCCACCAAGGGCGGCGTCGTGAACCTGACCCGCCAGATGGCCATCGACTATGGCGCGCAGGGGCTGCGGGTGAACTCGGTCTGCCCGGGCTCGACCCTCTCGCCCCGTTACAAGGGCTATGTGGACAAGGGGCTGGTCAATATGGACGCGGTCAAGGCGCGGATCATGCTGGGCCGTCCCGCCGAGTGCGACGAGATCGGCGACGTCATCGCCTTCCTCGTGTCGGACGCAGCCTCCTTCGTCACGGGCGCCACCATGCTGGTGGATGGCGGGCAGACCATCCATTGAGCCCGGCGCCGATCAGGGCAGCATCACCGCGCCGCCATTGATGGCGACGCCCTGGCCGGTCATATAGGCGGCGTCGGCGCTGACGAGATAGGCGGCCAGACCCGCCACATCTTCGGGGTAGCCGATCCGCCCGAGGGGGTTGCGCAGCTTTGCATGGGCGTGCAGCTCCGCTTCGGGCGTGGCTGCAAGGGGCATGGCGGTGAGGGATTGGCCGGGAATGATGGCGTTGACCCGGATCCCGTGCTTCGCCCATTCCAGCGCCAGCGATTTGGTCAGGGAGAGGATCGCCGCCTTGGTGCAGGCGTAGTTCGCGCCCTTGGCGGTGCCCTCGACCGCTCGCCCGGAGGCCAGATTGATGACCACGCCCCGGCCCTGCTGGATCATCAGGGGACCCAGGGTCTTGAGGATGAGGAAGGGCGCGGTGATGTTGACCTTCAGGGTCAGCTCCCAATCCGCCAGGCTGAGCTCGATCACCTCGCCGCGCGGGAAGACGCTGGCGTTGTTGATGACGCCATAGGGCGTTCCCATGGCTGCTATGGTGCTGGCTATGCAGGCGTCGATGGCGGCGGGATCCGCCAGGTCGACCTGGAAAAACTGGGCGTCGCCGCCCTTTTCCCGCACCTGGCGCGTGGTTTCGGCGCCGTCCTTTTCGCTGATGTCCCAGACCGCGATGCGCGCGCCCATGGAGGCCAGACGCAGGCTGAAGGCCCGCCCGAAACCGCCGCCGCCGCCGGTCACAATCACCATATCGCCAGCCCGCAGGCCATCGCGCAAAACGCCATCGTCAGCCATGTCGCCCCTCCCTGTATCAGATGCTGAGCCGCCGTCAGTTGTCCTGACCTTCTGGCGAAACAGTAGCTGTCATGTCCCCGCCCGGCAATATGGCCCGCCCCTTCAAAGCATGTGGCCGGTCGATCAGCGTGCGCGCCAGCCTGCGGCGCTATGGCCCGGCGGCGGCCACGGAATATCTAAATAACTGAATATAATTGATAAATTTTGGGCCTTCGGCTCGGTCGCCGGGTTCTTCCCGCAGGCGCCCGAACGGCGTTCTTCCGCATTTCAATTGACGGCAAAGTCAAAAAAATTGAATGATCGGAATCAAGCGGCGGTAAAGCTATCTTCAAGCAAAGCGCCGACCGCGAAAAAGGGGCGCCTGATGGGTGAGGAAGTGGTTGAGTTGGATTTGAATGGTTGCAAGCTGCCCGTCGCCATTCATGGGCAGGGACGCAATATCCTCTATCTCTCGGCGAATTTGTGGTTCGCGGACGAAAGCGCCTTCATTCAGCGCCTTGCGCAACATGCCCGGGTCATCGTCCCCACCGCGCCCGGTTTTGGAGCTGGCCCCGTGGATCGTCGCTGGAACCATGTGGATGACATCGCCTATCTCTATCTCGACCTCATCAAGGAGATGAAACTGTCGGACGTCGCGCTGGTCGGCGCCTCCTTCGGCGGCTGGGTCGCGGCGGAGATGGCGATCAAGTCCTGCGCCGGTCTGTCATCCATCACCCTGATCGATGCGCTGGGGGTCAAGGTCAGCGACCGCTTCACCCGCGACATCGCCGATCTCTTCGGCTTGCCCGATG
>CAMDOY010000260.1 GCA_945903655.1 Rhizobium sp. Q54
GTCTCCGGCGGCGTCCACAAGAAGATGTCGCCGAAGGGAACGCCGGGCACGCGCAGGCCCAGCGGCGCCAGCAGCGAGATGGAGGAAAAGGCGGCGGGCGCACGCAAGGCGATTTCGGCGGCGAGCCAGCCGCCCAGCGAGGCGCCGACCACGGGGACGGGACCTAACTTGAGCGCTTCAAGGACCTCCAGATAGAAAAAGGCGAGATCCCCGATGGTCTTCAGCCACTGGGGTTCCGCCGCGCCGTCAAAGCCGGGATGCTGCGGCGCGATCACGCGGAAGTTATGGGACAGCGCCTCGATGAAGGGTTCCCGAAGCCCGAAGGTATCCTCGGCGTCGAGAAACAGCAGCGGAGGGCCTGAGCCCACCTCCTGATATCGCAAACGCGTGTTCTTGATGACGACGCTGCGCATGGGCTCCACGCGTCCCTCCCCCGAAATTTTTCCACATCCCGTTCCTAACATGATGTCCCCTGGACCGGCTGATTGCAATATATTTGCTGGCGTCAATGAGTGGTTTTCGATATGGTTCGCCCAGCGGAGCCATATCGCGACATTGGGGGGAAACATGCGGATTGGGATTATCGCAATCGCGTTCAGCGTGGCGCTGGGCGCATCAGCGGCGCCTGCTGCGGCGCAAAACAAGGACCCACTCAAAATTGGCGTGCTCATGCCGACCACCGGGGTCTTCGCCGTTCTCGGCGAGCGCCAGTTGAAGGGCATGCGTTTCGCAGTCCAGGAGTTCGGCGGCTCCATCGCCGGGCGCAAGATCGAACTGCTGCATGAAGACACTGAGGGCAATCCCTCCGTGGGCCTGCAAAAGGCCCGCAAGCTCGTAGGCTCCGACAAGATCGAGATCGCCACCGGCATCATCAATTCCGCGGTCGCCCTGGCGGTCGGCCCCTATCTGTCGGGCCAGAAAATCCCGCTCGTGCTGTCCAACGCCTCGACCGATACGCTCACCGGCGACAAATGCGACCGCTATGTGTTCCGCGCCTCCTATTCCAGCGCGCAGATCACCAAGCCCATTGGGATCTGGATGGCGAAGAACGCGCCCAAGAGCATCTATCTTCTGGCCTCCGACTATGTGGCGCCGCGTGAATATATCGCCGCCTTCAAGGAGGGTTTCCTGGCCGGTGGCGGGACCATCGTGGGCGAGGCCTATCCGCCCTTCGCCAAGACGCAGGACTACGGCCCCTATCTCGCGCAGGCCAAGGCCACCAATCCCGGCGCCATCTTCAGCGTGTTCTTCGCGGCGGAGGCCCTGACCTTCGTGAAGCAATATGAGTCCTTTGGCCTCAAGAAGGACATTCCGCTCTATGGGCCCATCGGCCTGACCCCGCCCGTGCTGCGCGCGGCCCAGGGCGCTTCAGCGCTGGATGTGGTGTCGCCCTCCAACTATGTGGCGGAACTCTCTCATAAAGAGAATGTTGATTTCCGCGCCGCCTACATGAAGGCCTATGGCGAGGAGCCCGAGGAATTCGCGGTGATGGGCTATGACTCCATGCGCTTCATCCTCGAAGCCGTGAAGGCCCGCAATGGCGAGACTGCGGATCGTCCGGGCATGGTGAGCGCCATCGAGAAGGTCTCCTATGTGGGTCCGCGCGGCCCCATGAAGATGGCCGCCAACCATCAGGCGACGCAGAACGTCTATATCGTCAAGACCGTCAAAAAGGGCGACAGCGTCGGCTTTGACGTGATCGACACCTTCGCCAATTACGAAGATCCGGTGCAGGGCTGCAAGATGCAGTAATCCCATGGCCGCGCGGGGTCCCGCGCGGCGTCTTTTTCACGCCTTTGACATGTGAGCCATGCTTTCAGACCCCACATTCCTTATCGAACAGATCCTGAATTCCCTGCAATTCTCGATGCTGCTCTTTTTGCTGGCCATCGGCCTGTCGGTCGTGTTCGGCATGATGGATTATCTGAATCTGTCCCATGGCACGATCTACATGCTGTCGGCCTATCTGGCCTATTCCATCGCCGGGATCAGCGGGTCCTACTGGCTTGCGCTCTTATGCGCCCCCGTCGCCGCCGCTCTGATTGGCGTCAGCCTCTATTATCTACTGCTCCAGCGGGTGACGCAGCACGGGCATCTCGCGCAGGTCTTGCTGACGGTCGGCGTGATCTATTTCGGTACGGAAATGCTGCGCATCCTCTATGGCGATCTGCCCAAGGGGGTGCCCGTCCCCGCCGCGCTTGAAGGCGTGGCGCGGGTGCTGGGCGTCGCCTATCCCAAATATCGCCTGTTCATCATCAGCGTCGGCCTCGTCACCATGGGGGTCCTTTATGTGGTGCTGGAGCGCACGCGCCTTGGTGCCCTGGTGCGCGCTGGCGTGGATGATCGGGTCACGGCGGAGACCATGGGCATCGACATCGCCAAGGTCTTTGCGGGGGTCTTCGCCATCGGCGCCTATCTGGCGGGTCTGGCGGGCGTCATCGCCGCGCCGGTCTTTGGCGTCTACACGGGCATGGACGTCAGCGTGATCATTCTGGTGCTGATCGTCGTGGTGATCGGGGGCCTGGGCAGTCTGGCGGGCGCTATCGTCGGCTCCTTTCTCATCGGCTTCGCCGACACCTTCGGCAAGATCCTGCTGCCGGAGTTCGCCATGGTGATGATCTATCTGGTCATGGCGCTCGCGCTGGTCTTCCGGCCCAGCGGGCTGATGCCCGCCCGCCGCTTCATGGCGCAGGGTTAGCCCATGGCCTCGCGCGTTTTCCTTCGTCGCGTCATTGGCGCCGGCCTTCTGGCCGCAGCCCTCGCGGGTTGCATGCTGGCGAGCTATTTCACCCAGGACCTCATCGCCGAGGCGGCGATCCTCGCCGTCTTCGCCCTCAGCCTTGATTTTCTCGCCACCTGCGGGCTCGTCTCCTTCGGCCATGCGGGCCTTCTGGGGGTGGGCGCCTATGCCTTCGGCGGCCTCACGGTGCTGGCGGGCTATTCGCCCGGCACAGCGCTCGCCGCCGCCGTGCTGGGCGGCCTGATCGTCGCCATGGCGGCGGGCGTCTTTGCGGTCCGCACCACCGGCGCCTTCTTCATCATGGTGACCCTGGCCATGGCGGAGATGTTCTTCTCCTGGGTCTTCCGCGACCGGACCTTCAAGGGCGCCGATGGCATGGGCGGCGTGCCTCGGCTCGATCTCAGCGCAATCGGGGTCGATCTCAACGACGCATCAACCTTCGCCATCTTCGTGGTGCTGCTTTGCGCGGCGATCTGGCTGGCGCTGGAATTTCTGATCGTGTCGCCTTTCGGCCGCACCCTCGACGCCATCCGCCAAAATGCAGGCCGTGTGTCGGCGCTGGGCGGCTCGGTCTTCGCCTATCGGCTGGCGGCCTTCACCATTTCAGGCGGCATCGCGGCCTTCGCTGGCGCCTTCAAGGTCCAGCACACCAACTTCCTCTCGCCAGATCTGGCGGGCTGGCTCGCCTCGGGGGATGTGCTGATCGCGGTCGTGATTGGCGGCATCGGCACCCTGGTGGGGGGCATTCTGGGGGCGGCGATTCTGGTCTTTCTGAAGGATTTCCTCTCCAGCCATTTCGGCCACTGGTATCTGTTTCTGGGCGCGATCTTCATGATGGTCGCCATCGGCCTGCCGCGCGGCATCGTGGGCTGGGTGCTGGAACTCCGGGGGAAGCGCCCATGACCATCGCCCTCGAAACCCGCGATCTCGGCAAATCCTTCGGCTCACTGGTCGCCACCCGCAATGTCACCCTCGCCTTCGAGGCGGGCCTCCGCCACGCCATCATCGGACCCAACGGGGCGGGCAAGACCACCTTCTTCAACCTGCTGGCGGGCAATCTGCGCCCCGATGGCGGGCGGGTGCTGCTGGGGGATCGCGACGTCACGAATCTGGGCCTCGCCCAGCGCGCGCGTCTGGGCATCGCCCGCTCCTTCCAGCGCAACAATGTGTTCATGGATCTCACGGTGCTGGAGAACCTCGTCTTCGCCCGCGCCGTGCGCGAGAAGCGAACCGCCGTCTTCTGGCGCTCGCTGCGCTCCTATGGGGATTTGCGCGAGGGGGCTGAGGCCATCGCCGAAAAAGTGGGCCTCACGGGGGATCTCGACACCGTCGCCCGCTCGCTCAGCTATGGCGGGCAGCGCCAGCTGGAAGTGGGCCTTGCGCTGGCCTGCGACCCCAAGGTGCTGCTGCTCGATGAACCCACCGCCGGCATGAGCCCGGAGGAGACGGCGCGCATGCGCGACCTCATCCGCCAATTGCCGGGCTCCCTCACCATGGTCATCATCGAACACGACATGGACCTTGTCATGGACATCGCCGACCGCATCACCGTGCTGGATTACGGCAGCGTGCTGACCCAGGGCACGCCCACCGAAATCCGCGCCTCCGAACTGGTGCGCGAACGCTATCTGGGCGGCGCCGCCGCAAATCCGGCGGGAGCGTCATGACCATGGAGCCCTTGCTGCGCGTTGACGACATCCAGACCTATCTGGGCGAGAGCCACATCCTCCAGGGCGTCTCGCTGGAGGCGCAGGCGGGCGAAGTTGTGGCGTTGCTTGGCCGCAATGGCGCGGGCAAGACCACGACCCTGCGCTCCATCATGCGCATCACGCCGCCGCGCGGCGGCAAGGTGATGTTTGATGGGCAGGATCTCGCGGGCCTGAAGACCCATGCGGTGGCGCGGGCGGGCATCGCCTTCGTGCAGGAGCAGCGCGCCATCTTCCCCTCGCTCACGGTGGAGGAAAATCTTATCATCGCCCAGCGGGGCGAGGGCTGGACCATGGAGCGTGTCTTCGACGAGTTCCCAAGGGTCGCCGCCCGCAGGCGCAACGGCGGCGCGCAGCTTTCGGGCGGCGAGCAGCAGATGCTCGCCATCGCCCGCGCGCTGGTCGCCAATCCCCGCCTGATCCTGCTGGACGAACCCAGCGAGGGCCTCGCGCCGATCATTGTCGAGCAGATTCTAGAGCTGTTGCTGAAGCTGAAGGCCACGGGCCTGACCATGGTGCTGGTGGAGCAGAGCTTCGCGCTCGCCATGGCGCTGGCGGATCGCGCGGTGGTGCTGGGCAAGGGCCGCGTGCGCTGGAGCGGCGCCGCGCAGGAACTACGGGCGGCAGATGACATCCGACATGCATGGCTGGGGGTTTGAGGCGCTGAAACCTCGCCCTCAGGCCCCGTGCCCGAGATAGGCGACGTTGATCTCGCGGCTCTGGCGTAGTTCCTCCGGGGAGCCCTGCGCCACGCGCCACCCCTGATTGAGCACCATGCGCATGCTGTGAACGACGAAAATGATCGTCGCCCCTCTCGCGTCGATCTTGCGCACAATGTCGATTGCGGCGGTGATGTCTTCGGGAATGATAACGGGGGGAGATGCAGGATGCAATGCGCCGCCCGCCCGCTCGCCCCAAGCGACAGCACAGATCACGTTTCCGCCCCTGACAAAGGATCCCTCGCCTGCTAAGGTTGTCGTAAATCCAAAGCACAAAGCTTGAGAATTGGGGGGAACATGAAGCTGCTTGTGAAAGCCATAGCTTTGCTAACCGGGCCCATTCTGGCACTCGGCGTGATCCATGCAGCCCAGGCGCAACCCTATCCCTCCCAACCCATCAAGCTCATCGTCCCCTTCCCGCCAGGGGGCGTGAACGATGCCGTTGCGCGGCCTTTTGTTGAAAAATTCAACAATATTTTGGGCAATATCGTGATCGAAAATCGCGGTGGCGCAGGCGGCATGATTGGCGGG
>CAMDOY010000261.1 GCA_945903655.1 Rhizobium sp. Q54
GCTTGCTGTCTGCGCAGGTTGATCAATGCCAGTCGCTGTCCTCCGGTCATGTTCACGTGAACAATCGCTATCTCTACGCAGCGCTCCAATGGTGCGCGCATAGTTATCACGAAATCGCCGAGGAGGTCCGGCTGTTGCTGGGCGCCGGCCCCTTCATCATGCCTGCGGACGACTCCATTCTCGAAGAGGGCGAAGCGCATGATGTGTTCGAAGAGAACTGGAAAATCTCTTCAGCCACGGCGAGCGAGCGATACCGGTTTGTGCGCATGGCCTGGGATCTCCTGGCTTCAGACTTCGCAGGCCGCCATCAGCAGTATGAACGCTTCTATGGTGGGCCGCCCCATATCATGGACCTCTACAGCTTCTGGCATGCGCCCTGGGCGGAGCGTCGCGAAGGCGTACGCAATATTCTCGATGACATGATCAGCGAGCCAACGCGCCTTGCGGCGGAATAGACGGCCAAGGATCTGTCCCGAATCGTCAGCGCATTTTGATCAACAAGAAAAATAGAGACCCAATATGTCAGCCGACTATGATGATCTCCGCGCCTTCATCGACGAGGTCGAAGCCATGGGCGCCCTGCGGCATATTCGCGGCGCCGATCCGCATCTGGAAATCGGAGCCATTACGGAGGTTGCGGCGGGTCGCCCCGAGGGGCCAGCGTTGTTGTTTGATGAAATCCCAGGCTTCCCCAAGGGCTTTCGCATATTCACCAACGCCACCGTGCAAGCGCGCCGCGCCGCGCTTGCGCTCGGCATAGATCCGGCGCTCTCCCCCCTTGAAGCCCTGAAAGAGTGGAAAGCCCGGCGGTCCAAGCTCACGCCCATTGATCCCCTTATGGTTGGCGATGCGCTTTATATGCAAAACAGTCAGCGTGGCGCCGATGTGGACCTCTCCATCTTCCCCACGCCCCATTGGCACAAGAAAGACGGCGGCCCCTATATCGGGTCCGGCAGCCTTGTCATCATGCGCGACCCTGACACGGGATGGATCAACGCCTCCATCTATCGGGTGCAGGTGCATGGTCCCAAGCGGGTGACGATCCAGTTCGATCATACGGGTCGTCATGGCAACATGATCGCCCGTAAATATTGGGATCGCGGCCAGTCCTGCCCGGTCGCTGTGGTGAACGGGGAGGATCCTGCGCTTTTTATCTCCGGCTTTGAATATCTGCCGGAGGGCAAGTCGGAATATGCCTTCGCTGGCGCCATCAAGGGCCGCCCGATCGAGATTTACAACGGGCCGATCACCGGCTTGCCGCTGCCCGCACGCGCCGAGATCATTCTTGAGGGGCAACTTCTCTCGCCCGATCAGATCACGCTGCCCGAAGGCCCCTTCGGAGAATTCACGGGTTATTACGCCGCCGACGCGCGCCCTGCGCCGGTCATGGACGTGGAGGCCGTACATTATCGCAATGACCCCATCTTGCTGGGCTCTCCGCCCATGAAGCCGCCTCGCTTCCACTTCGGTTTGCCCTTCCGCGCCGCGAGCATCTGGGGGGATCTGGAAGCGGGCGGCGTGACGGATGTGGTGGGCTGCTGGCAGCATGTGTCGCAACTCATGACCGTGGTCTCTCTGGAGCAGCGATACGCTGGACACGCCAAACGCGCCGGCCTTATGGCTGCCGCAAACAGCTACATGGGGCGCCTGGTGGTGATCGTCGATGAAGATGTGGATCCCTCCAATCTCGCGGACGTCATGTGGGCCATAACCACACGCGCGGAGCCAAGCGAATCCGTCGACATCATCAAGGAGGCCTGGAGTTCGAGCCTGGACCCGCGCATCCCGCCGGAGGACAAGGCGAGGGGCATCACCTCCCATTCAAAGATGATCATAAACGCCTGCAAGCCCTTTGCTTGGCGAAAGGCGTTCCCCCCAAGCTCCGCCCTGTCGATCGAGGAGGCGCTTGAGATCGAACGCAAATGGGGCGCAATTCTGACGGGATAGGCAAGGCGGCCTGGAAGGGCTGATGAATCTGAGGAAACAGCGCGTCGTATGGACTGACAACCGAACAAAAACGGCTTCGCGACGCACTGAAGCAAATCAACGCCCGATATTCGCCACGCGGCTATATCCGCGTCGGGGCTCTTTTTTTTCGACGAGGGCGCGCAGGTTCATCATGTGGTCGGTCATCGGAGGGTCCTTGGTTGTGTTTGTGTCCACAACCCATCTTGACCGAGCGAACAGCCGATGACCACCGCCAACCGCCCGCTCACTACGGCGCTATCGGGAGCGCGCTTCGCAGGCGACTGGCTACCGTCCTGCTACACCACGTTGGGGGACACGACCCATGCCAGTACATACGATGCGAATGACTGGGATCAAGCCATTGCCAGTTTGAATTTAACCAACCAGGTAAACCCATGATTGTTTGGGGATACACCCAGCGTTCGTATTGGTTGGAAACAACATCAGAAAGGGGATCGGTCGCCATAGTCAGATCCTTGATTATCATTGCGGGCAAGAAAAAACCCGCCGAGGCGGGGTTTCATTTGTTGTATATTGCGAGCGATCAGAACGCCACTTGGTAGCCGACCAGCGTTGTGACAGAAGGCTGGCTGCTGTAAGCCTGCCCGCGCACGCCCACAGTGCCTGTCAGTCGCTGCGTCTTGTCCATCTGGTAGTAGAGCCCAGTGGATGCGACGACACGAGTACGATTGGAGCTGCCAGTGTTGGCGAGAGCGAAGTTCTCAAGTCCAGGGATGGTGCTTGTCCCTGAGTAGGTGCTTGCCTTGTGCGCCAGATCGTATTCGCCACCCAGCGATGCCTGATAGCCAACCTTGTCGCTGACCTTCACCCGCATCACCAAATACGAGGCGAGCCACCGCAAGGGCGTGCGGACCCGGCGAGTGGTCTTCGACGAGGGCGCCTTTGATTGCGCCGTCTATCAACGCAGCAGCCTCGCGCCCCTGCAGGTCATCGAGGGGCCAGCCGTCATCGAGGAGTTGGTCTCGACCACCATCGTTGCGCCGGGCGACCGGGCGACCCTACACGAAACGGGCGCCATCATCATCGACATCCGGAGCTGAACCATGCCCCATCCCGTCACCCTGGAAGTGGTCCGCAACGCGCTGATCGCCTATTCCAACGAAATGGCGACCGTGCTGGTGCGCACCGCCTACAACATGATGATCTTCGAGGTGCACGACTATTGCACCGGCATTGTCGATGTCGAAGGAAACATCATCTCGCAGAACACCGGCGGCCTGCCGATCTTCCTCGCTGATCTCGGCGCCGCCATCGTCGGCGCGGTGCAGATCTACGGCAAGGATGGCTTCGCCCCCGGCGATGTGCTGGTCAGCAACGATCCCGAGCTCTGCGGGCAGCATCTTAACAATATCGTCGTCTTCACGCCCTTCTTCTTCGAGGGCGAGCTGATCGCCTTTCTCGCCTCGCGCGCCCATTGGGTGGATGTGGGCGGGGGTAGCAGCGGCTTTGGCTCCACCAACAGCCAGAGCATCTTCGACGAAGGCATCCAGCTGCGCGCCATCAAGATCTACAGCGCGGGCAAACGCAACGAAGAGGCCTTCCGCATCATCAAGGACAATATCCGCTACCCCGATTCCTCCCTCGGCGATCTGCGCGCCCAGATCGCGGGATGCAAGCTGGGTGAGCGCAGGCTCGAGGATCTCTTCGGGAAATATGGCGTCGACACCGTGCGCGAATGCGTGACCGCCATCTGGGACCAGGCGGAGGCGCTGGCCCGGGCCAAGATCCGCACCATCCCCGATGGGGTCTATGAGGCCAGCTCCTTCCTCGACAGCGACTATGTGGAGCGCGACAAGATCGTGCCCATCAAGGTGCGCGTGGTGGTCGAAGGCGACGAGATGACGGTGGATTTCACCGATCTGCCGCCACAGGTCAAAGGGCCCATCAACTCCGGTCCCTCCGGCGGCATTGCGGCGGCGCGGGTGGCCTACAAGTGCCTGGTCGCGCCGGGCGGCGGCGTCACCCAGGGCGAGTTCCGCCCCCTGAAGGTGATCCTGCCCCCCGGCAGGCTGCTCAGCGCCATCAGGCCGGCCCCGTTGGGCGGCTGGAGCCTGTCGCTGCCCACCGTCATCGACACGATCCTGCTGGCCCTCGCCCCCGCACTGCCGGATGTTGCGCCAGCAGGCCATAAGGGCGACATGAGCGGCTACGCCCTCATGGGGCAGGACAAGAGCCGGGGACGGCCCTACATCTGCCTCAACATCTTCGGCGGCGGCTGGGGCGGCCAGAAGGCGGCGGATGGCGTCAGCGCCGCCGTGTCCATCTGCCAGGGCAATGTCCACAATGGGCCCATCGAGGTGCAGGAGGCCTATTATCCCGTCATCATCGACAAGCACGAACTGGCGCAGGACAGCTGCGGCGCGGGTCTGCATCGGGGCGGACTGGGCATCGAGATCATCCTGCGCAGCGAGGACGACGCCTATCTCAACACCCAGTTCCAGCGCACGATCATGCCGCCCTGGGGCATTCTGGGCGGCGGGGAGGGGGTTCCCAACCAGGCCTATATCGAGGGGCTGGACGGCCAGCGCCGCCCCGCCATCGCCGTCACCCGGCATCCCCTCAAGGCCGGGGAGCGTGTTGTCATGCTGACGGGCGGCGGAGGCGGCTATGGCGACCCGCTGGCGCGTGCGCCCGATAAGGTCGCCGCCGACGTCAAGGCTGGCTATATCTCGGCCAAGCGCGCGAGAGAGGACTACAGGGTCGTGGTCGGCCCCCAGGGCGATCTGGACGCCTCGGCCACGCAGGCGCTGCGGGCGGGGTGACAGGACGGGCGAGGCCGCCGGATCGCTCAGGCGGACTGAAACGAGCCATGGGAAAACGCCCTTTTGGGAGTTTGAATCACGACCAGCCAATTTCGGACCGAAACGTCTGGCGCCCGACGTCGATCCCCATTTTCAGGCTCGTGTTCAGTCCCCCACATCCTGCGCGCGCTCGGGCGGGTGGTCGTGGCGACGAAAGCTTGAGACCGGTGAAGCCGCAACGATTCAAGATATTGCTAAGGCGGAGAAGGTCTCAACCCGGTTCGTGGGCCCCATCATGCGACTGGCGTACCTTTCAACTACGGGAACATCAGCCTATCTTGCGCGTTAGCATTTAGGTCAAGATTCTGCTCAGATGAACAGACGCATCAAGGCTTTGGATCGCATGAGTTGCGGATCGGGGGGCCCATGTCAATCGACAATGCATCACGTCACGAAACAGTCTTCGGTCCCAAGAATTCCGGCGATTGCGACCTGATGTTGCTTGGCGCCCTGATTATTGTTTTGGCGTCAATAGGTTTGTTGTCTCTGAAGTTGCCGTTTTTGGTCGTGCTGCCAGCGCTGGCGTTGATCGCCATACTCTTCGCGTCCGTCGCAGGCGTCGTCGCCTGGGCCGCCAGTGGGCGGCTCAAGGGTCACGCCGAACTTGCGGCGGGAATTTTCGCTTTAACGGCTGTTGCGGCGTCTATTCTAGGCGACCCTGATCAAGCCGTTGTGTTCCTGAAGTAACCTCCGGATGCACTTATAACGCTTGCTAAGTTGCAGCATCAGTAATCTCAACAGGTCAAGCGCGCGCAAATTTGAGTCAGCGCGAAAGGGAAGCCATGTTGACTGAAATCTTTTCCGCATCCGCCCTGACAGCCTTGTTTCAGGTGATCATGATCGATCTTTTG
>CAMDOY010000262.1 GCA_945903655.1 Rhizobium sp. Q54
GTGTCGGTGACCGGCAGGCCCGGCACGGCGGCGCCTGTGGCGCTCGCGGCCGCGATGGCGCGCGCGATGAGGCCGGGGCTGGCGAAGGGGCGGGCGCAATCGTGGATCAGGACGAGGGCGGGGGCCTCCGCCGCGAAGGCCTCCAGCCCGGCCCTGACGCTCGCCTGACGCGAGGCCCCGCCCGGGACAGGCTCCAGCAGGGCCGCGCGCGCCGAGGCGTCCAGCAGGGCTACAGAGGCTTCATAGAGCGCCTGATCGTCAGGATGGATGGTCACAAGAATGCGTGCGGCAGGCGCGCCGCTGTGCAGCGCCCGCAGGGCGTGGGTGATGATCGGCTCGCCCGCCAGGGTGCGATATTGCTTGGGCAGGCCCTCGCCAGCCCGCGAGCCCCGACCTGCGGCGACGACGACGATGGCGAGGGAGGGGGTGGGCATCGGGGCAGGGCTCATCAGATGGTTTCAGCGCCATTCGGCAATGCCTGATTGTGTCGCCGGTTTCCGGCCCTTCGTCAAACCTCCTGTTGACGCCGCTTATTGCGCACCGCACAAAAGTGATTATAGTGTAGGCATGACGCTTGATGCTGAAGTTTTAGGCAGTTCCCTGCGCGTCGGGTCCATTGCGTTGCCCGGCTGTGCGGTGCTCGCCCCCATGTCCGGCGTCACCGATGTCGCCATGCGCCGCATCAGCGCACGGTTTGGCGCGTCTCTCGTCATTTCCGAAATGGTCGCCTCCGACGATTATGTGCGCGGCGAGGAAGAGAGCCGTGTGCGTGCCGAAGGGCAGGGGCTTGATCTGCATGTGGTGCAGATCGCCGGTTGCGATCCCCACTGGATGGGAGAGGCCGCCCGTCTCGCCGAGGCCTCCGGGGCCGCCATGGTCGATATCAACATGGGCTGTCCGGCCAAGCGGGTCACAGGGGGCTATGCGGGCTCGGCGCTCATGCGCACGCCCGATCTGGCGCTGCGGCTCATCGAGGCGACGGTGAAGGCGGTGTCGATCCCCGTGACCCTGAAGACAAGGCTTGGCTGGGATGACAGCAGCCTCAACGCCGCTGACCTCGCCCGCCGGGCGGAGCAGGCGGGCGTCCAACTGGTGACGATCCACGGACGCACCCGCTGCCAATTCTACAAAGGCTCCGCCAATTGGGACGCGATCCGCGCCATCGTGGACGCCGTCTCGATTCCGGTGGTCGCCAATGGCGATTGCGCCTCGCTCGCCGACGCCCGCGCCATGCTGGCGGCTTCGGGCGCGCAGGGCGTCATGATCGGTCGGGCGGCCATGGGCAGGCCCTGGCTGGTGGGGGAGATCGCCGCTGGCCTTGCGGGCCTGCCTTTCGAGGCGCCATCGAACGCGCAGCGCGCCGAGGCGGCTCTGGAGCATTACGAAGGCCTCCTGCGCCTCTTTGGCGAGCGAGGCGGCCTGCGCCATGCCCGCAAGCATCTGGCCGCCTATGCGGACCACGCGCGCTCTGAGGGCGGCGCAGGCGCCGCGCGCGACCGCCTGCGGCTCGTCACGAGCGAAGACACCCATGAGGTGCGCCGCCTGATCGCGCATCTCTTCACCGATCATCCCGAAGCGGAGGCCGCGTAAATGTCGGCGCTGGACCTGAAAGCGAAGCCCTTCGCCGTGGATCCGGGGGAACTTCTCAACGCTCTGCCCTATCCCATCCTCACCATCAGCCCGCAGGGCAAGGTCGCCGACGCCAACGCCGCCTCCGAGGGCTTCTTCGAAATGAGCCGCACCATGCTGCTGCGGCGCCGACTCGATGAAATCCTGCCCTTCGGCTCGCCCCTTCTGGGCCTGGTGGACTATGTGCGCACGCGCGGCGCCACGGTCAACGAGTACCGGGTCGACCTCGGCACCCCCAAGATCGGCATGGAGCGGGTGGTGGACATCCACGCCTGTCCGGCCCCGGGAGATGCTGAAGGCGTGATCATCATGCTTCAAGAACGTACAATTGCCGATAAAATGGACAGGCAATTGACGCATCGCGGGGCAGCGCGCTCGGTCTCTGCCATGGCCACCATGCTGGCCCATGAGATCAAGAACCCCCTGTCGGGCATTCGCGGCGCCGCCCAATTGCTTGAGATGTCCGTGCCTGACGAGGACCGTTCGCTGACGCGCCTGATCTGCGACGAAACGGACCGAATTGTGAAGCTCGTGGATCGTATGGAGGCCTTCTCCGACGAACGCCCGGTGGAGCGCGAGCGGGTCAATATCCACGCGGTTCTCGACCATGTGAAGCGGATCGCCCAGGCGGGGTTCGCCCGGCATATCCGGTTCATCGAGGTCTACGATCCCTCGCTTCCCCCGGTCTGGGCCAACCGCGATCAACTCATCCAGATCTTCCTCAATCTTGTGAAGAACGCCGCCGAAGCCATTGGCGAAGATGCGATTGAGGGCGAAATCGAGCTCTCCACCGCCTTCAAGCCTGGCGTGCGTTTGAAGACCACCGCCTCCGCCACGCCCGTCAGTTTGCCGCTGGAATTCTGCGTGCGCGATAACGGCCCGGGGGTCTCGCCCGACATTGCGGAGCACCTCTTTGACCCCTTCGTCACCAACAAGGCGTCGGGAACTGGCCTCGGTCTTGCACTCGTTGCAAAGATCATAGGTGATCATGGCGGCATCATCGAATGCGAGTCTCATCCACGTCGAACGACCTTCCGGGTCTTGATGCCGATGTATTCTCAGACCGATGGCCGTTCGACCGCCGCAGTGTGAAGTCTCTCGGGGCTTTTGCGCCGTGGTAAGCATTCAGGAGAAGAGCCGATATGGCGACCGGAAACATTCTCGTTGCCGATGACGATGCGGCCATACGCACGGTCATCAGCCAGGCCCTCACGAGGGCGGGCTACGATGTGCGGGTGACGGGAACGGCGGGAACGCTTTGGCGCTGGGTGCAGGCGGGAGAGGGCGATCTGGTCATCACCGACGTGGTCATGCCCGACGAGAACGCCTTCGAACTGCTGCCGCGCATCAAGAAAATGCGTCCTGATCTGCCGATCATCGTCATGAGTGCGCAGAACACCTTCATGACGGCCATCAAGGCCTCCGAAGGCGGCGCCTATGACTATCTGCCCAAGCCCTTCGACCTGAAAGAACTCATCGCCATTGTGGGCCGCGCGCTTTCCGAGCCGCGCACCCGCGTCGCCCGCGACAAGGTCGAGGAGATGGAGGGCATGCCGCTGGTGGGCCGCTCGCCCGCCATGCAGGAGATCTATCGCACCCTCGCGCGCCTCATGCAGACCGATCTCACGGTGATGATCACCGGCGAGTCCGGCACCGGCAAGGAGCTGGTCGCCCGCGCCCTCCATGATTACGGCAAGCGCACCAAGGGGCCCTTCGTCGCCATCAACATGGCCGCCATTCCGCGCGAACTGATCGAGAGCGAACTCTTCGGCCACGAGAAGGGGGCCTTCACCGGCGCCAACGCCCGCTCCGCCGGTCGCTTCGAACAGGCCGAGGGCGGCACGCTCTTCCTCGATGAAATCGGCGATATGCCCATGGAGGCGCAGACCCGTCTGCTGCGCGTGTTGCAGCAGGGCGAATACACAACCGTGGGTGGACGCACGCCCATCAAGACCAATGTGCGGATTGTCGCCGCCACGAACAAGGAGCTGCGGATCCTGATCCAGCAGGGCTTGTTCCGCGAGGATCTGTTCTTCCGCCTCAATGTGGTGCCCCTGCGCCTGCCGCCCCTGCGCGAGCGCTCCGAGGATGTGCCCGATCTCGTGCGGCATTTCTTCAAGATCGCCGCCGCCGAGGGCCTGCCCCTCAAGCACATGGAGGCCGCCGCCCTCGAGCGCATGAAGCGCTATCGCTGGCCCGGCAACATCCGCGAGCTCGAAAATCTGATTCGCCGCCTTGCGGCCCTCTATCCCCAGGAGACGATCACCGATCAGCTCGTGGAGACCGAGCTTGGCGCGGATGCGCCGCTGCTGGGCGCCGCGCGTCCCGCCCAGAATGGCGCCGCGCCCGCTGCGCCCGCATCCTCGAACGGGGGGATGGAGGAATCCAGCCTGTCGCTGTCTGTGGAGCATCACCTCTCCGCCCTGTTCAAGGAAGCGGGGGACCAGCTGCCGCCCCCCGGGCTCTATCACCGCATCCTCCGGGAAATCGAATATCCCCTGATTTCGGCGGCGCTTGCGGCCACGCGTGGCAACCAGATCAAGGCTGCGGAGCTGCTGGGGTTGAACCGGAACACCCTGCGCAAGAAGGTCAGGGATCTCGACGTCCGGCTCATGCGCGCCCCTCGGTAAGGCGGCTGAGACCAAAAATAAGGCAGTCATCCTCAGGTCTGCGATCCCTGCTTCTCAAAAATGTCGCAATTGGGCAACACCGTTGTATCTTGGTCACTCTCCCCATGAGAGGGTGACAGATGGTTCGCATCCCGACGCCCGGGACTGCGGCGGCGGGGTAGCCTGGGCTTCATGAACGATTCCACTCCAACACCAACAGCCCCTGCGGTTTCCGGCGCAGAACGGTCATTCCTGTCGAGGCTTGGCCCGGTCGTTGTGACCTTCGCCGTGGCGCTGTCCATCGGCACCTTGCTGGTCTTCGCCGATTACACGCCCATCAGGCCCACCAATGACGTGGTCATCGGGCTGTTCATCGGCAATCTCTCGATCATTCTCATTTTGCTGGGTTTGATCCTGGCCGAGGTGTGGCGGCTGGTGTCTGCGCGGCGCAAGCAGGCGGCTGGCGCGCGTCTGCATATCCGCATCGTGACCCTGTTCTCGATGATTGCGGCGGCGCCCGCCATCCTCATCGCCATCGTCGGCTCGATCACCCTGGAGCGCAGCCTTAATCCAGCCTTCATGCAGGACGTGCGCGGCTTCGTCTACAATACGGCGGAGGCGGCCCGCCTGTTCCGCGAATCCCAATGCCGTTCGCTTCTGCAGGAGACGCGGCTCGCCGCCTTCGACGTCTCTCGCGCCTTGCCGATCTACAGCACCAACAAGCAGATCTTCGACGAGTTCTTCAATTCCCGCGCCCGCTATCTGAACTTCTCGGTCGCCGCGCTCATGCGGTCCGATGGAATCGTGACGGATCGGTTTGATCTGCTGCCCGAGGGCGGCCCCCGGCCCGGCGACCAGGCGCAAGCGCCCGCCACCCCGCCTGCTCTGGCGCCTCCGGAAGCCAGCGATTTCGAGGACGCTCGCAAGAACGAACCCCTCTGCCTCATCATGGCGGAGGGACGCACTTTCGTCGCCCTGCGACAGGTGCCGGCGGACCAGGAGCTTTTCCTTTATGCGGCCCGGCCCATCGATCCCTTCGCCGTGGAGTTTCCGGCCCAGGCGGCAGGGCTGATCGGCCTTTATGAAAGCTACGAACAACATCGCAACAACATCCAGATCGCCTTCGCCACCATGTATGTGCTGATCGCATTGATCATGGTTCTGTCAGCGACCTGGCTTGGACTCTCCTTCTCCACAAGGCTGGTGACGCCCATCCGCAGGCTGATCTCCGCCACCGATCAGGTCTCGACGGGCAATCTCTATGTGCAGGTGCCCGTCGACGCCGCCGAGGGCGATCTGGCCCATCTGGGCGAGACCTTTAACAAGATGACCTCGGAACTGCGCCTGCAGCAAAACCGCCTGATCGCCGCCAGCACCCTCAT
>CAMDOY010000263.1 GCA_945903655.1 Rhizobium sp. Q54
CAAGCGAGAACTGCCCGAACTTGTAACCCGCATGTAACCGAGCCGACGCCCCTGTAGGCGAGCGGCCCCGAAGATGCAAAGCCATGGCGCGGAAATGATCCGGCTTGGTCTGTCGATGGCTGTCGAGGTGGGCTAGCCGCCATTTCCGGTTGCCCACCAGAATCTCGGGAATGTAATATTTCGCTTATCGAAACTGGGGTTTAGGCTATGGCGCAGGCGAAAGTGATCACCGAGCAGGAATTGAAGCGGGCTTTGGCGATCATCGCAGGGAGAAGGCACGCAGACCGGGACAGGCTCAACGCTCATCAATCGGCATCTGGCCATTATCTGCTTCCCTATGCAGTTCAGAGCTGGACGCCTCGGGGCAATGCACCGTCGACCACCAGATTAGTTCCGCTGATGAAGCTCGCAGCCGGGCTTGCGAGAAACACCGCTGCATTCGCCATTTCCTGTGGCGTACCCATTCGCCCACTAGGGTTGAGATCAAGCGCCACCTGGTAGAGGGCGGGATCGCCGTCCTGGATTTGGTGCCAAATGCCGCCCTCAAAATAGGTGGTCCCGGGCGAAACCGTGTTTGCTCGAACCCCTTGCGCCGCCAGTTTCTGGGCCAACCCCTGCGTATAATGAACGATGGCAGCCTTGAACACGCCGTAGGGGCCAGTATCGGGATCGACCCCGCGAGCCGAGACGCTCGATATGGTCACAATGGTGGCGGCTTTGCTCGCAAGCAGAAAAGGCATGGCCGCATCAACAAGGCGCACCGTGCCCATCACGTCGGTGGAGAACCCCCTCGGCTAACCCTCCTCATCGTCGCAAACGGCCATCGCGCTGACATTGGCGACAATGATGTCGAGGCCGTGGAGCGCTGCGGCAGCTTCCGCCACCCATGCTTTTAACATCGGGCCGTCTGATACATCTACAGCGGCGCCAGTCGCCTTGACGCCTCTGGCCGACAGAACAGCGACCGTTGCCGCTACTTCCATAGGATTGCGAGCGCAAATCGCCAAGTCGCATCCTTCTGCAGCAAGCGTTTCAGCGATAGCTCGACCAATGCCTCTCGTTCCACCGGTGACAAGCGCCTTGAGTCCTCTCAATCCAAGATCCATTATTATCTCCCGATCACGTTGCTCCGGTCAAGCACCTCCACCAATCTTGGGAAATTTAGCCTTCTCAAGATTTACCGTGAAGCGAACCAGCGATCATGTATCCGCTGGTAGGCGCCATCCTCGCGCATTCGAAGTAGCGCGACGTTCACATCTGATCGCAGCGCGCTGCCCCGTGGAAAGAGAATACCATAGTCTTCCTTGCGGAACGGCGCGCCCACGAGTTGGACCCGACCCTTGCCCTCGTTGGCTGCGTAGTACATCAAAACTGGTGCATCGAAGACGATAGCGTCAACGGTCCGGCTCTGAAGTGCGTCGTAAGCATCGCTGATCTGCAGAACTTCCACCGCCTGTGCTTGCAGATCGCGAACTGCGGCGGCCGCCGTGCTCCCAGCTGTCACAGCCACCCGCTTCCCCGCGAGATCTTGTGGACCGTTGATCCCACCGGCGATTTGCTGAACCGTCAACGTGGCGGTCAGCTGCGCAGTATAGAGCGCTACGAATACCACGCCCGTGAACATCCACAACACCGCCAGCACACGGGCGAAGGCATGCTTGGGCGCCGACTCCGCCTGCGTCACCAAGGTTCCCGCCGCCCAATACAAAGCGTAGAAGATTCCCGGGATATAATTAGAATTGGGAACGATCCCTTCCGGATGCCTGCGCTCCAGGAACCAGACGATGTGCGCTGGGATCAGTATGAGAAGACCGCCGATGCCAAGCCATGCCAGAGAGGTCCACGAAATCAGCAGCCGGAGCATATCCCCCAGAGGATTGCTTCCTGCCGAGGCTTGTCCGCGCGTCATAATCTGCAGGCCTGCGGTGAGTATCGGTTGAGAGAATTCAAACTCTGCCTCCCGGGCGGCAGTAATCGAGACAGCAGCAATACCAAGCTCGACCCGCCGCGAGCGGACCTCCTCAAGTAGCGCCCGTACGTCCGGGGCTATCGTGTAAGAAACCTTGAGTCGCATCCGATTCGCAATTTCGTTCATTAAGTCCATGGAAAAGCCAGTGAGCGCCTGCTCGCGCTCGATGACCATGGGCGGCAGCACCCGTGTCACGACCTGGACCTCACGCAGTTGCGCGGGATTCACCTGTGCCAATACCGCAGGCGCGCTGGTGATCGCCACGACTATCATTCCCAAAACAATGCTAACGTATCGTATGAACATGATCCCTCCCCCTTACCAACAGAACGGAAGCTATACGGCAGTGCATAAATGACAAGGCCAAGAGCTAATGGTCGGCCTGGCCATGCAGCAAGCGGTCAGATTTTCAGCAGCGCCACCACAAGATTGTGACCTATGAGTTACGAGCGTACAGCATGAAGCTATTTTCGATGAGCGAGCTGATAGAAACCTATAAGAAGGCGACTACAGCGACTATAAAAGATGAGATTGTAGACGAGCGGATGTCGCAAAGTTAAGTGCAACTCTAGCCAGTATAATGGGTGTTTCATGAGACCGTCTCACAAACACATTGACGCTTTCGAGTGGGACTTCAATCAGCACTAGCGCCTAGGCACCGAGATCTGCGTCACCGACGGTCAGCACCTCTTCACGCGAACGTGTACGACAGATCCACCCTCGTCTTATGGGGAACCACCGCCGTCTCACAACTGTTAAAATTCTCACAAGAAAGCGTCACGATCTCTGGCTACCAAAGCTGCGAGCTGCTGTTAAGAATTTCATTTGATATCCCGGTCCCGCAGCGCAAATGCGCCCGCCCATCCTCGGAGACACCATGTCCGACCATGCCATCGACCCCATCAACAGCGCCGATCACTCCGACTCCGTTTCGACCGATTTTGAAATCCTTGCGGAAAAGGCCCTGTCGCGCCGTATGTTCCTTGGCGCTGGCCTTGCCTTCGGGGCGCAGGCTTTCGTCATGGGCGCCGCCACCTCCCCGGCGCAGGCCCAGGCGCGCAGCCGCCTGACCTTCGATCCTGTGCCCGCCAACAGCCTTGACACCGTCACCCTGCCCAAGGGCTACAGCTGGCATGTCGCGCTGGCCTGGGGCGATCCCCTCTGGACCAAGGGCGTGGCCTTTGACGAAGTCACCCGCGGCACCGGCGAAAGCCAGGAACTCGCCATGGGCGATAACTGCGATGGCATGGCAATGTTCAACCAGGGCGCAACGAGCGTGCTCGCCGTCAACAACGAATATGTGAACATCGACATCATCCACGGCAACCGCGCCTCCAAGAAGGCGGAAACCGCCGACGACGTGCGCAAGAGCAAGGCCGCCCATGGCGTCACCATCGCCGAGATGAAGCAGACCAATGGCAAGTGGGCCGTGGTCAAAGATTCGAAGTTCAACCGTCGCATCACCGCCGACACGGCGATGGAATTGACCGGCCCTGTGCGCGGTCACGATCTGGTCAAGACTGCGGCCGATTCTGCCGGTACTAAGGTGCTAGGTACGTTCAACAACTGCGGTAATGGCCGCACCCCATGGGGCACCTACCTCACCTGCGAGGAAAACTTCAACGGCCTGTTCGCCAGCAGCGACGCCAGCTTCAAGCCCACGAGCGCCATGTCGCGCTACGGCGTCGGCCTGAAGTCCGAATATGGCTGGCTGATCGCTGACGAGCGGTTCGACATATCCAAGCATCCGAACGAAGCCAACCGTCACGGCTTTATCGTCGAGATCGACCCCTTCAATCCGGCCTCGACCCCCAAGAAGCGCACCGCCCTCGGCCGCTTCAAGCATGAGAATGTCGAAGTGGTGATCGCCGCCAACGGCCAGGCCGTCGCCTATATGGGCGATGACGAGCGTGGCGAGTTCATCTACAAATTCGTCAGCGAGGGCCGTTACGCGCCGGGTGGCGACAACAGCGCCTTGCTCGACACCGGCAAGCTCTATGTCGCCAAGTTCGCCGACGGGGGCAAGGGCGTGTGGATCGAACTGACCCCCGCCTCCACCGGCATGGCCACGCAGGCGGAAATCTCGATCAATACCCGCATGGCCGGCTCGAAGGTTGGCGCCACCACCATGGACCGTCCCGAATGGGTCTCCGCTCATCCCGGCAAGGCGGAAGTCTATTGCGCCCTCACCAACAACGCCAACCGCGGCGTCAGGCCCAATGCTGGCGGCGACGACACGCCGGTGGGCGGCCCAAACCCGCGCAAGGCCAACGCCTATGGCCAGATCGTGCGCTGGCGTCCGGATGGCGGCGATCATGTCGCCACCGGTTTTTCCTGGGACCTCTATGTGACGGGCGGCAACCCGAACGTCCACACCGACGAATATGCCGGTTCGAAGAACGTCACCAAGGAAAACACCTTCAACTCACCCGATGGTCTGGCTTTCGACACGACGGGCCTGCTGTGGATCCAGACCGACGGCAGCTACAGCAACGCCAAGGACTATGCGGGCCAGGGCAATAACTCGATGCTGGTCGGCGATCCGGAAACTGGCGAAATCCGCCGCTTCCTCGTCGGCCCGCGTCAGTGTGAAATCACCGGCATCACCTGGAGCGCGGACAAGAAGACCCTGTTCGTCGGCATTCAGCATCCGGGCGAGGATGGCGGCGACAGCCACTTCCCCAACGGCGGCGCCACCACGCCCCGTTCTTCGGTCATCGCCATCACCAAGGACGATGGTACCGTCATCGGCTGAACGAGCCTCTGGAAAAGCGAGGGGCGGCTCAAGGGCCGCTCCTTTTTATGTGGATGATGCATAGGCCCGAGGCAGTCGCTTGGTTTCATGGTTGTGGATTTTGGATCTCAAAAACCCTCCCCTTCTGCTCCGACCACGGCAAATAGGTAGCTTCGACCATCTGTAAAAGCGTAGCCGACGGCGCCTCGCGCCACTGCAACAGGCGATCAAGGACAAAAAAGAGAATCTGACCGCGCCTATCTTTGATAGGTTTGGCTAGGCTTCAACGTTCTCTTGACACGTTTCAAGACCCAACCTAGCCTTATCTGGTCATCAAGAGTGGGCATGCGCCCTGCCAACCTGCCTAGCTGGGTAAGGTGGATCCACCACCGGGATGAGGCTGTGAAGACAGCAATGGTGCAGCACCTGACTGGCTTCATTGGTCGTGCGTCCCTCAACTGGGATGAAATGCTATGTCAAAAACCATCAAGTTCGGACAAATCGGAAACAACCCCGTCGTGATTGCCGACGGAAATGCTCACATTTGGAATAAGGATTGGCGGAGGCTCCCAGAGGAACGACTAAGAGAAGTCATACCTCTGCGTGCACGGACCTACTTGAAACGGTTCGGAGCGCTAGTCAAGCACCTGCCGGATGCTCTGAACAAAATAGCCCCACCCCTGCAAATTGCCGGTGACGCGAACGCTGTCGGATTTTGTCGGTCGAGTTCTCGGCGTGAAGTCAATCAGCAATCGAAAGCAACGGTGAGGTCGTGTCCCCCCACGTGGTGTAGCAGGATGTTAGCCAGACGCCCGCGAAGCGCGCTCCCCATAGCGCCGTAGCGAGCGTGCAGCTGGCGGTGGTCATCGACGGTTCGCTCGGTCAAGCTGGGTTG
>CAMDOY010000264.1 GCA_945903655.1 Rhizobium sp. Q54
TCGATGTCGGCTCATCACATCCTGGGGCTGGAGAAGGTCCCAAGGGTTCGGCTGTTCGCCGATTAAAGTGGTACGTGAGCTGGGTTCAAAACGTCGTGAGACAGTTTGGTCCCTATCTGCCGTGGGCGTAGGAGAATTGAGAGGATTTGTCCCTAGTACGAGAGGACCGGGATGAACATACCTCTGGTGGACCTGTTGTGGCGCCAGCCGCAGTGCAGGGTAGCTATGTATGGACGGGATAACCGCTGAAGGCATCTAAGCGGGAAACCCACCTCAAGACGAGTTCTCCCTTGAGAGCCGTGGAAGACGACCACGTTGATAGGCCGGATGTGGAAGCGCGGTAACGCGTGTAGCTGACCGGTACTAATCGCTCGATTGGCTTGATCGCTCTCATTACTCAATGTTCATCTCTCCACACAGGAGAGACAGTCTCTAAATGACTGAGACTTGGAGCCATGCGAATGGCCCCCCAAAGATAGATATACAAACCCAGTTTTGCTTCTCCGTTCTTCGCCGGCCTGGTGGCTCTTGCGGAGCGTCCAGACCCGATCCCATCCCGAACTCGGCCGTCAAAAGCTCCAGCGCCAATGGTACTATGTCTCAAGACCTGGGAGAGTAGGTCGCCGCCAGGCCTGCAAAGAACGGATAAACAACTCTTCATGATGTAGACTTTAAAAACGGCGGTCGCCTTCGGGTTGCCGCCGTTTTTGCGTTTGAGGGGATGCGCAGTATCGCTTGACTTCCCCCACCCTCTCACCGATTTTCGACCTCCCATAAGTTGATCGGGAGAAGCCCATGTCGCTCGTCGAAACCCCGGAAACGGGCGTGCTCACGCAGCCCTTCGCCCTGCGGCCCCTGTCCCCCGAAATCGGCGTGGAGATCCTGGGCGTCGATCTCTCGCGCCCCCTCGATCCCGCCACTTTCGAGCTAATCCGCGACGCCTTTCACGCCCATTGCGTCATTCTGCTGCGCGGGCAGGATCTCAGCGAAGACAACCAGGTCGCCTTCGCCCGGGGCTTCGGGCCCCTCGCCAGCGCCGTCAATCGCAACAGCGGGTTGTCGCAGGCCCATTCGTCGAGCTTTCTCATTTCCAATGTGCGGGAGAATGGCAAGCTCATCGGCGCCTTGCCCGATGGGGAGATGCTGTTCCATTCGGACCAATGCTATGTGGAGCGGCCCTGCATGGCGGCCTTGCTCTATGGCATGGAGATCCCGTCCCATGGAGGTGAGACGATCTTCGCCAATATGTACCGCGCTTTCGAGACCCTGCCGGAGGATCTGGCGCGCGCCATCGAGGGGCGCAAGGCCCTGAACATCTTCGAATATAACGAGGAGGGCGGCTATGGCCAGAGCGCTATGGAGCTCTATGCTGAGCCTCCCGCAGGCGCCAAATGCTTCGCCCATCCCATCATCCGGACCCATCCCGCCAGGGGCCGCAAGGCGCTCTATGTGAACCGTGGTATGACGCTTTGCATCGAGGGCATGGCGCGGGCGGACAGCGACGCTCTGCTGCTGCGGTTGTTCGATCATCAGGAACAGCTGCGGTTCCAGTATTCCCACCGCTGGCGGGTGGGCGACCTCATCATGTGGGACAACAGGTGCAGCCTCCACGCCCGCACGGATTTCCCCGCTGACGAGCGCCGCGTCCTGCGCCGGGTGACGGTGCTGGGGGAGACCCCTGTCTGAGCCTTGTTTTGGGTTCATAACCGCGCTTGCCGTGGGCCACGCGCCAGCTATGATGGTGGACTGCCTGTGTGTAGCTCGCAAAGGAGCGGGGCCATGTCGTCATTCAGTGACTGGAAAGTGCCAGCGGCCTTCCAGCCCAAGACCGACGCCTACGAGTTCGATCTGGACGAGACGCTCAGGAGCGTGCTCTCCATCAGCTCCATCGTGCCGGAAAACGCCTTCTCCGCCGCCACCCTTGGCACGGAGCGGGCGGGCAACGCCGTGCTCATCAGGAACAGCGGCCTCGCCGTCACGGTTGGCTATCTCGTCAACGAGGCCGAATCCGTCTGGCTGCGCACCGGCGAGGGGCTTGTGGCCCCCGCCCATGTGGTCGGCATCGACCAGACCTCAGGCTTCGCCCTGGTGCAGGCTCTGGGGCGGCTCGATGTGCCAGCCATCGCCATGGGCGATTCCGACGAGGTGCAGATTGGCGATGATGTGGTGCTCGCGGGCGCGGGCGGACGCAAGCGCTCGGTCGGCGCCCATGTGACGGCGCGCCAGCAATTCGCGGGCTATTGGGAATATCTGCTCGATGACGCCATTTTCACCGCGCCCTCCCATCCCAACTGGGGCGGCGCGGCGCTGATTGGTCCCGCCGGGGAATTGGTGGGTCTGGGTTCCCTGCAGCTGGAGCAGCAGCGGGGCAAGGGCATCAGCGAAAACATCAACATGAGCATCCCCATCAACCTGCTGAAGCCGGTGATCGAGGATATGCTCACCATGGGCCAGCCCAACCGGCCGCCGCGTCCCTGGATCGGGGTCTACGCCACGGAGATGGAGGACAAGGTCGTGCTCATGGGCGTGGCTGATCGCGGCCCCGGCAAGCGTGCGGATCTGCGGGCGGGGGATGTCATCCTGTCCATCGCAGGCTCGCCCGTGGTGAGCCTTGCTGGGTTCTTCAAGCGCCTGTGGGCGCTCGGCCCGGCGGGGGTGGAGGCGCCCCTGACGATCCTGCGCAATGGCCGCAAGCTCGATGTGAAGGTGACGACGGCTGACCGCAATCGCGCCGCCAATAGTCCGCGCCTGCATTGACGCCCGAGAGTGGGATATTGTTGCCCACTTAGTCTGCCCACGTCCGTGATTTTATTTTGTGGTTGACGCCATGCCCGCATGGGCGACAATCCCTCCACGACGCCAGCTCAAGCTGGGGCATGGAGGAGAGGCGCCATGGCGGCACAGGAAATTCTGAACGAGATCAGCGATTTTTGCAGGCTCGCGGGCCTCGCGGAATCCACCTTCGGACGGCTTTGCGTCAATGATGGCAAGCTTGTTTCGCGTTTGCGCGATGGCGGCAGCGTCACCCTCGACACCCTCGCCCGCCTGCGCGCCTTCATGGCGACCCATGCGGACGATCCTCAGGCCCTGCGTTTGCGGGTGAAAAAGGGATCCCGCGCAGCGCCCACGCAATCGGCTTTGCCCACGCAAAACGTTACTAATGGCCAAAGTGGGACAGCGCTGGTCCCGGTCGCGAACCCCTCGGTCCCCGCCGCGCCCTCCAACGGGACGGGCGGAAACACCGAGGAAAACTTCCGCTTCTTCGACAACCGGCAGAAATATCTGCTCTTCGTGAACACCTGCTCGGAGAAGTGGGTCGTGGCCAACCGGGTCGCCATGGAACTCGGCAATATCAGCCCGCGCCCACCCGCCCTGCGCCTCTTTGATGCGGGCGTGGGTGATGGCACTGTGCTGACGCGGGTCATGCGCGCCATGCATGCGCGCTTCCCCACCATGCCCTTCTATATCGTGGGCAAGGAGGTGAGCCTGGAAGACGTGCGCCTCACCCTCGACAAGATCCCCGACCGTTTCTACGAGCATCCCTCGACGGTGCTGGTGCTGACCAATCTCTATTATTCCGAAGCCCCCTGGCTTTCCCCCAAAAGCTCCACCGCCGCCCATAGCCTCATCTGGAAAGAGGTGGCGCTGACCGGCAATTCCTCCCACGATTTCGAGGAGCAATTGACGGATCTGCAGAGTTTTCTTTCAGAGAACTGGAGCGCCAAGGTCAGCCCCAAGACGGGCAATCCCATGTATGACCGGCCCATCGTGCTGACCCTCTACCGGGAGGATCACCGTTTCCTGCTCGACCCGATCCTGCCGCGCCCGGGCCGCGTGACGGCTGATTATGATCTCATCATCGCCTCCCAGCCCTATCGGGCGCGGGCCTCCGCCGACTTCAAGGCCAAGAAGGTCATTGGTCCCCTGGCGCGGGCGCTGGGGCCGGGCGGGCGGCTCATCGGCATCCATTCCTCCGGCAAGGATCCGGGGCTCGAAATCGTGCAGAAGGTCTGGCCGGGCGAAAACCCCTTTCAGGTCGATCGCCACGCCCTCTTGAAATCGGTGAAGATCGAGCTGGGCGCCGCTGGCCGCAACCTCAACTTCAACGCCTATTCGGACGCCCGCTCGGTGTTCCGCTATGACATGCACACCCTGCCCGGCGAAGTCGTCGGCGCCATCGGCACCTCGACGCTTTTCGCGGCCTGGAACGCGGCCATCTATGTGGCGCAAATCGAAGACAACCGGCTCTCCGAAGTGGTGAAGAATGATCGCTATCTCGAAGCCACCGAAGAGGTGCTGCAGAAATACGGCGGCCTCTGGTTCAATGATGAGTCCTTCGTCATCTCGCGTCGCCAGCCCTGAGGAACAGGCATGAACGTTTCCGTGGACCAGGCGCGCGCTGACAGCGCCGCCATCAATGCGCGCCTCGCAGGCCTCCTGCGGGCGGCCACCGTGGAGGTCTATGAAAAGAACTCGCCGAAGGTGCTCGACAGCTTCTTCAGCGCGGGGGCGGATGTCTATGTCAGCTATCTCCCGGGCGATGATTTCCGCACCCGCATCGAGATCGCGAAGATCCTGCGGGGCGCCGGCTACAACCCCATTCTGCATGTGCCCGCGCGCCAGATGATGACGCGGCAGATGCTGGCCGATTACGTGGGCGGGCTTGTGCAGGAGGCGCAGGTGACGCGGCTCTTGCTCATCGCTGGCGACAGCACGCGCGCGCGCGGCGATTACGCCACGAGCCTGCAGGTGATCGAGAGCGGACTATTGCAGCAGCTCGGGATCACCCATGTGGATGTGGCGGGCCATCCCGAGGGGAATGTGGGTCTTTCTCACGAGCGCCTGATGAAGGTGCTCACCGACAAGCGCGACGCCGCCAAGGCGGCGGGTCTGGGCTTTGGAATCGTGACGCAGTTCTCGTTCGATCCGCGTCCCGTGGGGCAATGGCTGGGCGCGATGCGCGAGGCGGGGATCGAGGCGCCCATTCGGCTTGGGCTGGCGGGCCCCGCCAATCCCGCGACGCTCCTGAAATTTGCGTTGCGCTGCGGCATCGGCAATTCGATTTCCGCCGTGCAGAAACATGTGGGCACCATCGGGCGCCTGTTGAAGGATACAGGCCCCGAGGGCGTGGTGAAGGGCCTTGGCGAGGTTCTCGTCAGCGAGACCGGCGCCCATGTGGAGGCCTTCCACTTCTTTCCCTTTGGCGGGCTCGCGAAGACCAGCGCGTGGATCCGGGACGCGCTGGCGGAGCTGGAGGGGGCTTCGCGCGCCTAAACGCTCGTCCCCCAGACCTCCTGGGCCGTCTCCACGATCAGTTGCAGTTTGCGGCGCTCCAAGTCTTCGGTGATGCGGTTGCCGGGGGCTGTGCTGGCGAAGCCGCATTGGGGGCTCAGGCACAGCTGATCAATGGAGATATGTTTTGAAGCCTCCTCGATGCGGCGCTTGAGGGCGTCCTTGGTCTCCAGTATAGCCTCTTTCGAACTGACGAGGCCCAGCACCACTTTCTTGTGCTTGGGCACGAAGCGCAGGGGCTCAAAACCGCCGGCGCGGTCGGTGTCATACT
>CAMDOY010000265.1 GCA_945903655.1 Rhizobium sp. Q54
TGCCGCTCCGACCGCGAGATCCCCCGCGAGGAGCGCCGCAAGCTCGCCCTGTTCTGCAATGTGCGCGAAGGCGCCGTCATCGAGGCCCGCGACGTCGGCTCGATCTATGACGTGCCCCGCGCCTATCACGAGGCCGGGCTTGACCGGGAAGTGCTGGCCGCCTTCGGCATCGAGCCCGCCCCCAAGCCCGACATGACCCGCTGGAACGCGGTCTCCGAGGCCGTCCACACGCCCGAGGGCGAGGTCACCATCGCGGTGGTGGGCAAATATACGGGCCTCAAGGACGCCTATAAGTCGCTCATCGAGGCGCTGGCCCATGGGGGCATGGCCAACAAGGTGCGCGTCAAGCTCGACTGGATCGAGAGCGAATTGTTTGAGGGCGGCGATCCCGCGCCCCATCTGGAGCATGTGCACGGCATCATGGTGCCCGGCGGCTTTGGCCAGCGCGGCGCCGAGGGCAAGATTCTGGCGGCCCGTTTCGCGCGGGAGCGCAAGGTGCCCTATTTCGGCATCTGTTTCGGCATGCAGATGGCCGTGATCGAGGCGGCTCGTTCGCTGGCGGGCGTCACGGACGCCAATTCCACGGAATTCGGCCCCACGACCGAGCCGGTCGTCGGCCTGATGACCGAATGGATGCGCGGCAACGAGCTGGAGACGCGACGCGAGGGCGGCAATCTCGGCGGCACCATGCGTCTGGGCGCCTTCCGCGCCAGCCTGAAGCCCGGTTCGAAGATCGCCGCCATCTACAAGAGCGAGGCCATCTCCGAGCGCCACCGCCACCGCTACGAGGTCAACACCGCCTATCGCGACCGGCTGGAGGCCAAGGGCCTCAGTTTCGCGGGCACCTCGCCCGACGGGCTGCTGCCCGAGACGGTGGAGCTGGTGGACCATCCCTGGTTCATCGGCGTGCAATATCACCCCGAACTGAAATCCCGCCCCTTCGAGCCGCATCCGCTCTTCGCGAGTTTCATTGCAGCGGCGAAGGCGCAGAGCCGGTTGGTGTGAGCCGGGGGCGGCGCGTAGTCACCCCGTACACCCCCGCCGCCGCTCCCAGCTCTGCAAAACCGCTACCTCGCGCGCCTCCTCCGGCGCCAGTTTACCGAAGGGCGGGACGCAGCCCGGGCCGAAGATGGCGCGGGCGCGCTGGCTTTGGAAGCAGTAGCCGTTGTTGGCGTAGATCTAGTTGCGCGCCAGCCAAAGCTCCTCGCAGGACATGCGCGAGGCGCCCTCGGCCAGCGCCTGCTGGGCGAGGCCAAGCAGGAGGGCGATGGTGATGGCGGCGGTTCGGGCGGGGCGCATGCGCAGTCTTTTGGCCTATGACGCGGCGATGTCCGACAGCGCCTCGCCCGCATCCCACGGCTTCCACCAGAGCTTCAGGCCCAGATCCCGCGCGATGATCCCCGCGCTGATATAGCCCGCCCCGCCGGAGATGGCGCCGCCGGGGTGGCAGGCGGAGCCCGCCATGTAGAGATTGCTGATGGGGGTGCGGTAGCCGAAATGGTTGTACATGACCTGCTCGGCGTTGAAGGCGCCCATGAAAATGTCGCCCTGCACCATGTTGATCATTTCCTGGGTATATTCGCGTCCGGTGTAGACATACTTCCCGATGATGTTCTTGCGGGTGAGGTTCGGCGCGTAGGAGGCGAAGACATCAATGATCTTCTCCGAGAACTCCTCCTTGAAGTCCTCATAGTCCATGCCGCCGATGTCGGGGTTGATGGGCATCACATGCCAGGCGTAGGTCGTGTGCTTGCCGGGTGGCGCCTGGGTGGGGTCGAGCAGGCTCAGCGGCCCTGAGCCGAACTGAATGATGCGCGGCACGCGGCCCGCCTTCACGTCCTCGAAGGCCGAGGACAGGTCCTCCATGGTCTCGGCGCCCAGACTCCATTTGAGGGCGCGGTTGACGTTGGGGTCGAAGGCGGCGGCCTTGAACTGGGGGCTTTCCTCCAGCGCCAGATGCACGCCGAAGAGGCTCCAGCCCGTGTACTGGAAATTGTCCAGCTTCTCGCCGAAGGCCGTGGGCAGCTGGCTACGGCCCACCAGCTTCTCGAAGGTCTGGTGCACATCCAGCGTGCTCGCGACGAACTGGCTGGCGCGCACGGTGCGCCCATCCGCCAATTCGATGCCGCTGGCCTTGCCGCCCTCGACGATGATGTTCTTCACATTGACCTGCGGCTGATAGACGCCGCCCGCTGCGATGAAGGTCTCCATGAGGCCGCGGGCCAGATTGAACGAGCCGCCCTTGCACAGCTGATAGCCGCTCTCCAGATCGAAGGCGCGGATGACCGAGCCCATGGGGCTGGTCTTGGACATGGTGTCCGTGAGCCAGGTGCCGAAGAGCGAGACCTTGAAGAGGAACAGGAGCTTGACATGCTCGTCCTCGAACAGTTCCTGCACCACGTCGAGGGGCTGACGGTTTGCGACTTCAAGGAAATCGCGTCCGATGGCGCTGCGCGAGAGCAGGGCTTCCCGCTCTGCTCTGGGGAGGGGATCGGCGTAGCGTTCGCGAATCAGGATGCGCGAGGTGATCTCCTCGGCCTTGCGGTTCCAATCCTTGAAGGTCTGGGCGTCCTTCTTCGAGAAGCGCGCCACATTGGCGAGGGTCTCGTCGAGGTGGCGACCGAAGACGAGCGCGGTGCCATCCTTGTGGGGCTGGCCGAATTCATAAGGAGGCGTGATGTATTCCACGCGATCTCCCAAGCCCAGATCATGGAACCAGGGGGTCTCGGAAATGTGGAAGTGATTAATGGAGTGGAGGTTGTGATAGAAGCCCGGCTTCGTCGCCTCCTTGGTGCAGAGCCCGCCGCCGTAATCAAGGCGCCGCTCCACCAGCAGGATCTTCAACCCGGCGCGCGCCAGATAGCTGCCGAGCACAAGTCCGTGATGGCCCGCGCCGATGATGATGCCGTCATAATAGCGCTCAAGAGCCTTGGACATGGCGGTCCCCCAATTTGGTCAAGTGATTATCATTCTGTACTGGATCGACGTGTGACCGGGAACATCCCGGTAGGTCAGTCACCAGTCAAGGGGGTGTCCTATTTTCACATTTTCGTGAAAGTTGATCACGAAATTATCACATCTATATGATTACCACTTTGTGCTAGCTTCCGTGATGGTATCCGCCAGTTTCGAGTCATGCGTCTTGTTTTTGCGCAGGCTTGAGCGTGGATAGGTGGGAGCGCTTGGGAGAGCTCTCCACCCGGAAATTTTAGGGCACTCGGGGAAGGAAACCCTATGGATGTGAGTATGCTCGACGCGGCCGGTAAGGCCTTCGTCTTGATGTTTAACCCCTGGACCTTGTTGATGCTTTCCTGCGGCGTCCTCATGGGTCTGGTTCTCGGCATCTTGCCGGGCATCGGCGGGCTCGCGGGAACCGCGCTTCTGCTACCCTTCACATTCAGCATGGACCCGATCGCCGCCATGGCGCTGCTGTTGGGACTTGCATCGACAACAGCGACCGGCGACCCCATTCCAGCGATTCTATTCGGCGTGCCCGGGGGAGCCGGGTCCGCAGCGACAGTTCTGGATGGTCTGCCCATGGCCAAAAGGGGCGAGGCGAGCCGGGCTCTTTCGGCGGCCTACATGTCCTCTATGATGGGTGGCGTCTTCGGCGCTTTCCTGATGGCCATCTGTATCCCGATCCTGCGGCCGGTTATGCTTTACATAGGATCGCCAGAATTGTTGGCCTTCTCGGTATTGGGCATTTCCTTCGTGGCGACGCTCTCGGGCAAGGCGCCATTGCGAGGGCTCGGCGCCGCCGCTCTGGGCATCATGATCGCGATGATTGGCTCGGATCCCCAGACCGGAACGCTGCGCTACACCCTCGATACTCTCTACCTCTGGGAGGGCGCGCCGCTTGTTCCGATTGTGCTTGGGCTCTTCGCCTTGCCTGAACTGGCGGACCTCGCCATCGCCCGCACCGCCATTTCCGGCGACATGACCAAGACGGACCGTCAGGGCATGTGGCAAGGCGCGCGCGATTGTTTCGAGAACTGGTGGCTCGTCATTCGCTGCTCCTGGCTTGGAGCGGCGCTGGGCGCCATTCCCGGCATCGGCGGCGCGGTGGTGGACTGGCTGGCCTATGGCCATGCCGTGCGCACCGAGAAGGGCGCTTCGCAGACCTTCGGGCGTGGCGACGTGCGTGGCGTCATCGCCTCCGAAAGCGCCAACAACTCGCGCGAGGGCGGTGCGCTTGTGCCGACCGTCGCCTTCGGCGTTCCCGGCTCCGCCGGTATGGCGATCTTGCTGGGCGCCTTCATGATCCATGGTCTTGTGCCGGGTCCCGACATGCTGTCGAAGAACCTGCACATTACCTATTCCATGGTCTGGTCGGTGGCTCTGGCCAACGTGCTGGGCGCTGGCCTGTGCTACGCCTTCTCCACGCAGTTCGCCCGTCTGGCGACCCTGCGTTACACCCTGATCATGCCCAGCGTTCTGGGCATCATCTACATCGGCGCCTTTCAGGGCACGCGCAACTGGGGCGATCTGTGGACCCTGCTCATCTTCGGCGTGTTCGGCTGGACCATGAAGCAGTTGAAGTGGCCGCGTCCGCCGCTGATCCTCGGCCTCGTGCTGGGCGACATCATCGAGCGCTACATGTTCATCTCTATCCAGCGTTACGGCGTGGAGTGGTTTGCGCGTCCGCTCGTGATCGTTCTCTTCGCGGTCTCGATTTACGGATTGATGCGTCCCCTCATTCAGGACGTGCGCAAGGAAGGCGGCGTCATGAAGATGCTGAGCGGTTATGGTACCTTCAACTTCCAAAAGCATAATTGGTTCCATATCTTCGTGATCGGCGTGATCTCGGTCATGTTGTTTGAGGCCTCCCGTTGGAACTGGCACGCCAAAATCGTTCCCGTGATCGTGGGTTCGATTGGCCTCGTCATCTGTATCGTAGCCTTGTTGAACGAGGTCGCCCGCAAGCCGATGCTCGCCACCGCTGGCGGAGGCCAGGCGGATGAAAAGATCCACATGGATCTTGAATCCGACACGGGCCATCTGCCGCCGTCGACGGTCGCCTTCCGCGGCGCCATCTTCTTCGGCTGGCTGCTTGCGTTCATGGGCTCCATGGCGGTGATTGGCCTCCTCCCGACCGTGCCGATCTTCGTGTTGCTCTATATGCGTCTTGAAGGACCGGAGCCTTGGAAGCTGGTCATTCCCCAGGCGGCGGGCCTCACGGTCTTCATCTGGGTGGTCTTCGACAAACTTCTGACGATCCCGTGGCCTCAGACCTATATGGGCATCTGGTTCCCGATCCTAAAGAATTACATTCCTTCGGTCTGATGTTCTCATAAATGAGAAAGAAGGGCGGTCCGCGTTAGCGGGCCGCCTTTTTCATTTTCGCATTATCGGGAGCGCGCCTTGCGTCGTCCCGCCCGGGTCTTGGGGCGATGGCCGCCATAGGCGGGCGCGACCCTTGCGCCGGTGGGGGAGAGCAGAGCGTCCGCGCCGGGGTGGCGGTCATAGGTGCGGGCGCTGTTGGGGGGATAGTATTGCGGCGTCGGGGCGTTGCGAATTGGCCCGGAGGAGCGCAGTCCAT
>CAMDOY010000266.1 GCA_945903655.1 Rhizobium sp. Q54
CCCGAATTTCAGGCCCTGCCCCTCAAGCGGCCCATCCATATCCTGCTGAGCTATGACGAGGAGACGACCTGTCTGGGGCCGGTCGACACCATCGCGCGGTTCGGGCGCGATCTCCCCCGCCCGGGCGCGGTGATCGTGGGCGAGCCGACCCTCATGCAGGTGGCTGACGCCCATAAGTCCGTCGCCACCTATGTGACGCGGGTGCGCGGCCATGAGGCCCATTCGTCCAACCCCATGCTCGGCGCCAACGCCATCGAGGCGGCCTGCGCGGCTGTGAGCGAGCTCTATCGCTTCATGGAGCAATGCGCCGCTGCGGGCGATCCGGGCGGGCGGTTCATGCCGGGCCAATCGACCATCAGTGTGGGCGTGATCCAGGGCGGCACGGCGCGCAACATTCTGGCGCGCGATTGCGCCTTCCACTGGGAGTTTCGCGGCTTGCCCGGCGTGGCGCAGGACGCCGCCCTGCGCCATCTGGAGGGCGCCATCGCCGCCGACATCTTGCCGCGCCTGCGCCGCTATGCGCCGGAGGCCAGCATCGAAACCACCGCGGAGGTGGAGGTGCCGGGCCTCGCGCCCGAGCCCGGCTCCCCCGCTGAAGCCCTCGCCTTCAAGGCGAGCCGCCGCAACGCCACCATCGCCGTCTCCTACGCGACCGAGGCCGGGCGCTTCCAGGGGGCGGGAATCCCCACGGTCGTGTGCGGACCCGGCAGCATCGATCAGGCCCATCAACCCGATGAATTCGTGGAGGAAAGCCAGCTCGCCGAGGGCGTGGCCTTCATGCGGCGGCTGGCGAGCGAATTGTGCTGAAAGGTTCGCGCTTGCGAAACAGGGGCCGGAGCGGGTATATAGGTTCCGCCTGATGCGGGCGTAGTTCAATGGTAGAACGGAAGCTTCCCAAGCTTCATACGAGGGTTCGATTCCCTTCGCCCGCTCCAAGGCTTTTCACATGAAAATCTGTGTTGTCCCGAGCGCTTGCAGGCGTGCGCATTGTGCTGATCAATCCTCAGCAACAGCGATGTCATCGCCCGGAACAAGTACGGCGGGCTCGCAGCGCTCAATCAAGCGCTGCGCCTTTGCTGGATATGCGCCAGCCTCACTCCGCCGCAGCGGCCCCCATCTGGCGCTGCTCCCGCTCATAGGCCTCCTCGAAGGCGCGGCGGGCGTGTAGAAGGGCGTTGTCGGCGCGGATCGTCAGCAGGGGGCGGTCGGGATCCAGATCGATGCGCGCCTGCTGGGTCGCCATGATCTCCACATCTTCGATGAAGGTCGGGTAGACCTCCGTGTAGAGTTCTTCGGTCGCCTTGGGATCGTCCTGCCGATAGCCGTTGGCGGCTGACCAGAAGTAGAAAGAGGTGTTCTCCGTCTCCGGCGTGATGGCGTGAAAGAGGAGCAGATGGAACCCCTCCTGGTCGCGGTTTTCCCGCGCGCCCCGGCCGACTTCCAGTGCGCCCGACCATTGGCGCACGGCGCCGGGGATCACATATTCGAACTCTTGCCAGCGATCGACCCGGCCGGTGAAGCCCGCGCCCTTCACATAGGTGGGCGGCGGCACGGCGTCGAGCATCCAGCGGATATATTTGCAGCCGGTTTCCGTGCGCACCGTCTCCATCTCGGCGGCCACATGGGCCTTGGGATTGCCGCCGATGGTCTTGGTGTGGACATAGCCCAGATGGGTGAGATCCATCAGATTGTCGATCATCATGAGGTAATTGGCCTTGATCGGCATCACCGCCTTGCAGTGCGGGTATTTCTCTGGCTGGTCATGGATGTGCCAGTCCACAATGGTCTGCGGCGTCGCGAGCTTGGGGTCGCCCATCCAGATCCAGACGAATTCCTGCTTCTCCACCACGGGGTAGGATTTCACCCGCGCGATGCTCGGGATCATGTCCTGCCCGGGAATTTCAACGCACTTGCCGTCCCCGTCGAAGACCAGCCCGTGATAGCCGCATTGCAGCCCGTTCTCGACCACCTTGCCAGCGGTGAGCGCGGCGCCGCGATGGCAGCAGCGGTCCTCGACCGCGCAGACCTTGCCCTGAGCATTGCGGAAAATGGCGATGGGCTCGTTCATGATGGTCCGGCCCAGGATGCCTTTGTCCAGTTCCTCGGCCCAGGCGGCGACGTACCAGGCGTTGCGGAGAAACGGCGCGTTCGCGGATTTCCTGGCCATGGACCACTCCCTCAGATCGGCGGCGCTTTGATTGTTGCGCCGTTCTCTGCAAATTTGTGGCGGGTTCGGGCGCTTGTCAAGCAACGGGCTCTAGTCGACTCGTGCGCTTGGGTTGGCCTTGCCATGATCACCTCATGGTGCTCGAAACAATTCCTGAATTTCTCTGATTGACGATGGTCTGGCGTTGCGCCACCTGGCACGCGGGCGGGATCGATGAAGGATCTCTCGTAGTTGGATTAAAGTGACTGTTTGCAGTCAAGCCGGGAGCGGTGTCGCCTCCAAACAAACCGGCGGTTTTCACGCCTTCAAAAAGGTCGGGGCCACATTGGTTGAATAAATAGATGTTGCCGAGCAGATACATATCTTCGGCGCTATCTGCTACGAAACTGGACAATAGCGTTGGCAGCAAGGTGACGGGCTTTTCGCCTTTGAGGTTCTTTATGGTCCTGTTGGTGGAAGACATCAGGTGCATGAATGTTTGATTTTTTGGCGCCGAGGTCCTGACGGCGTCATAGTCCCGTGAACCTGCGAATTGCCATGTCTTTGTAAAAGAATAGGGTTGATGGTCGCCATAAATCATCAAGACGAAGGGCCGACCTGTATCTTTTTCGATGGACTTCAATCGGTCAAGAACAAGATCGACGGCTTTCTCTGAATCTTTTAGCAGGAGCAGATATTCATTCAAATCGCAATTCATGCCCCAGTCATCGGACGACTTGAAAGTGGCCATGAATGAAGATGACGATTCAAATCTGCGACAGATATAGGGGAAATGCGCTCCCGCCGTGACGATATAGGAAAAAATGGCTTGCTGGAATCGAAATCCAGAGACCCTTTAACAAAAGCAGCGGCCAGTTCGGAATCAGAAGCGGCCCAATCTTGGCTGAGCTTGAGATCTTTCCAGTCTCTGAATTCTTCAAAACCATAACGCCGATAGGCGCTTCCCACATTATAAAACAAACCATAGGTTGGATAAAAGGCGAAGGTGGCATATCCGCGGTCGTGCAAATGTTTTGGGAACGACCCGTTTATGTAGGGCGCAATGGTGACATGCGTGTAATAGCCGCTGTAACCAAACAATCTGGAGTCAAGCCCGTTAATTGCCTCGAATTCACTGACCCATGATCCGCCGCCTATGATGTTCACTTGCATGGGACCGACAAGATGTGAGTATTGATTTTCTTCAAAGAGGCTTGAACTGATCTTGCGGTCCAATTCAAAAGCGGTGTTTGGATTGAAGATGGACTCCAATTGAATCATGACGATATTGGGCTTCAGGCCCACATGCCGTTGAAAATGCTTTTTGTAGGACTCGCTGAGGGATGCCGCTGGAATATCTTGTGCGTTGAGCGAGTGCTTGAAGAATTCGGCCCCGGCTTCTTGCTCAAGCTTCCAGGAATAGATCAGAAAGGGGATGGAACCCATGCTTTTGGATAAGGCGGAGACTCGCTGGTTGTTCCACAAGGCCAGATTATGCGCCGCTTGCAGGTTTTTTACATAGACAAACATTTTCTCCGAATAAAAGGCGCCGACGGTGGCGGTCAATGAAAGCGTGGCGAGAATGCTTGCGCAAGAAACAAGCGTCCGGTAGCGAATCCGCCTTGCGAGCATGAGTAAAGTGAACGCCGATGAGCTAACGCAGGCGCCGGTGATCAACCAGCCCAACCAGACCGCAATACCCAAGCTTTGCCACAGCGCCTCAGGATTGGCGGTGGTTATGTGTATGTCCAGCGCTGTGATGGGCATGCCGTTGATGCTGATTTTGTGAAGGTTCGCCATGGTCAGCAGCGCATTGGCGCCCATGCCCGTCGCCAGCACGATCAGGAAACCGCGCATGGGAAAAAGCAACGCGATGCCGGACCACAATAACAAAGGGATGATCCAGAGCGGTTCCAGCATCTGGAAAGGCGAAATCAGGAAATAGCTGAAGGTGGCCGGCGCGAGGGGCCAGAACAGCCCGGGCGTCCTCCGCCCGGTGTCTTGCGCCTCGGGATTTGCTTTCTGCTTGAGATGAAAAGTGAAAGGTCGCCACATCATATTTAACTGCCCTTGATGAAGGGCAATATCATTTCAAAGGTATTAATTTATTGTCAAGATTAAGTAAATCGTGCTGATTTTTTAGGCAAAGCTCCCCGCGCCATTCCAGCGCGAGGCGGCCTTGTCTCTTCGCTCAGTCCTCGAGCGTGTCGATATATTTCAGGCCAGCCTTGGCCAGTGGCTCGCGCATCTTGTACATGTCGAGGCCGAGCACGCCGGAGGCGAGCTTCTGGATCTTGTCGGCTTCGTTGGCCTCGCGCGCTTCGCCAGCTTTCGCCGCCGCTTCCGCGATCTTGCGGGGCACCACCACCACGCCGTCGTCATCGGCCACCACGACATCGCCGGGCTTCACCAGCTCGCCCGCGCAGACCACGGGGATGTTGACGCTGCCGAGCGTCGCCTTGACCGTGCCCTTGGCGGAGATGGCGCGCGACCACACGGGGAAGCCCATGCGCTTCAAGCCCCGCACATCGCGGCAGCCTGCGTCGATGATGAGGCCCACCACGCCGCGCGCCTTCAGCGAGGTCGCGAGCAATTCGCCGAACATGCCGTCGGTATTGTCGCAGGTGACGCCGACCACGAGGATGTCGCCCTTGCGGCATTGTTCCACCGCCACATGCAGCATCCAGTTGTCGCCGGGCTGGGCCAGCACGGTCACGGCCGTGCCCGCCACGGCGGCGTCGGCGTAGATCGGGCGCATATAGGGCTTCATCAGGCCAAAGCGGCCCATGGCTTCGTGGGTGGTCGACACGCCCAGATGGGCGAGCCGATCAACCACGCTCTGGTCAGCGCGTTCGATCTTCTGAACGACGACGGGATTGATCATGATCTGTCTCCGATTTGAATGTCCGGGGACCAATACCCTCCCCCTCGTGGGGAGCGTCGGCCGCGAAGCGGACGGGGTGGGGGGGTGCGAGATGGTTGCCGTTTCGCCTGTGTCATCAGCGCCAAACGGAGAGATTGCGCGGCCCCCCACCCCTGGCCCCTCCCCACGAGGGGGAGGGGAATGGCGGGCGCCGCGCGTGTCGCCTCAGAACTTGTAAAGCCGCGCCGGATTATCGACGAGCACCTTGTGCTGCGCTACGGGGTCATGGGCGAAGAGGGGGATCAGATCCACCAGCTCGCCATCGTTGGGCATGATGGTGACATTGGGGTGCGGCCAGTCGGTGCCCCAGAGCACGCGGTCGGGGATCGCTTCCACCAGCTTGGTGGCGAAGGGAACCGCGTCATGGAAGGGCTTGCCGGTGGCCGAGGCGCGCTCGAAGCCGCAGCACTTGACCCAGCACTTCTCGTCATTGCGGGCGAGGTCGAGCAGGGCGTTGAAGTTGGG
>CAMDOY010000267.1 GCA_945903655.1 Rhizobium sp. Q54
CTGCGCGGGACCATCGATCAACACCTTCGCTTTGTTGTTGCTGTCATGGCCGGTGATGATGCGGCGGATGGGCGTTGGTTGATTGGACATGGCTGCTCTCCTTCAGTGTTCGCGTGGTTCGGGCCAATGGAGGTCATGACGGTCGACCGCCACCGCGCCGCTCGCCCGCAGGCGCACCACATTCACGGTGCGCGCATAATCGGGTGAGCCGGAATAGAAGGCCGGCACGGCGCCGCAGCCCACCTGCACCGCCCGGTTCCAATGGCCCAGCGCCAGATAATCGGCGCCGGTCGCCTTGATCTCCTCATCGCCAATGAGCCAGGAGGCCCGTGGACGCGTGACGCGGTCGGGCACGGGCACATAATGGCCATGGGCCATGGCCACATGCCAGCGGGCGCGGCGGGGGCGGATGGTCTCGAAGGGGATCATGTCCGCGTAGTCGCGATGGGCGCGGCCCCAGACCTCGAGATCAAGATCCGTGAAATGGGCGGCCTCCTCATGGCGAACCCCCAGCACATGGAGGTTTTCGACCTCCGCCAGCGCGGGCGTCAGCCAGAGGGCGTCCTCCACGGCCGGATCGTGATTGCCGGGCAGCAGCACCACGGGAATCGCGGCCTCGCGGATCAGTTGCCCGACACGCTCCACCAGAAACTTCGGGATCTTGTGGCAGTCGAAAGTGTCGCCGCAGAGCAGCACCATATCGGCGTTGAGGTCCCGCGCCGCGTCGAGCACCCGCACCAGCGGCGTCGCCCCATCGCCCCCATGGGCGCGGGCGGTGTAATCATTGTCCACATGCACGTCCGAGGTATGGACGATGATGATGTCGCGACCCTCAGTCATGGCGCCCCCTCAACCTTCCGTGATCAGGGCCTTGCGCACCCTTTGAACAAGCGGCTCTGGCAGAGCATAGGCCTCTTTCAGCAGCTTCTCCATATCCGGGCCGGACACCGGATCTACAGCGAGTTGCAGACGCTCCATCTCCGCAAGAAAATCGGGATCGTGCATGGTCGCCCAGAAGGCGTCCTTGAGGGCCTGCGCCCGCTCTGGGGGAATGCCGGGGGGCGCGATGTAGGGACGCGCCAAAGCGGTGGACAGACAAATCACGTCCAGCACCCGCTTGTCGTCCTCATTGGCGGCGAAGTCTCGGGCGAGCGGCACGCCGGGCGGCGCGGCGCGGTCGGCCTTCGGCGCGAGTTGAGCGAGGATGCGGATCGTCCCATCACGCAGCCATTGCGGGCGGGCGGCCTTGATGCCCTCCATGTCCCAGACCCGGCCATGCACCTCGCCATTCTCCAGCGCCAGCGCCACCTCGCGGGTGCCCGGATAGCCCGTGATGATCTTGAGCTTCAGGCCGAGCACATTCTTCAACGCCAGCGGCAGCAGATAGGTGTCGCCGGAGGGGGTCGAAGCCGCGATCATCAATTCCTTCGTGCGCAGTTCCTCAAGGCTCGTCACACCCGTGCTCTTGAGGGCGATCAACACCGCAGCCGAGACGACCGCATTGCCGATCATGGTCATGTCCAGGCCCGTGAACTGGGCCTTGGACTTCGGCCCATTGAAGAGCGGATCAAAGAGCAACATGGAATTGACCGCGCCAAAGGCGGTGCCATCGCGCGGGGCCACCCGCGCCAGATGATTTCCCAGGGTCATGCTTGAAGCGCCCGGCATGTTCATGGGCACTATGTTCGGATTTCCCGGCAGATGCTTCTGCATATATCTGATGATGGAGCGGGCGTAGAGATCATAGCCGCCGCCCGAGGCGTAGCCGATGTAACAGGTGATCGTCCTGCCCCGATAAAAATCGGCGACCGGATCAGCCTGCGCCAGCGACGGGAGGCTGGCGCTTGCAAGCGCGCCGGTGATGAATGTGCGACGGCGCATGGGATCTCCTCAGCCCTGCGGCGGGCGCAGCACGACCAGGGCGTCGAGGGCGACGACGCCCCTGCCCTGCGCGCGCACCGCCACCGGATTGACGTCCACCGCCTCGATCACATCGCCCAACTCGCAGGCGAGCCGCCCCAGGTTCACCATGGCCTGCGCCAGAGCCTCAACATCGCAAGGGGGCGCGCCGCGATAGCCCGCCAGCAATTGCGCGGCGCGGGTGAGCCCGATGGTCTCGCGCGCCCGCTCCAGCCCAAGGCCAGGCGGGGCGAAGGCGACGTCCTTGAACAATTCAAGCCAGACGCCGCCCATGCCCACCATGACCGCAGGCCCCATCTCGGGATCGCGATGCAGGCCCAGCACCATCTCGATGGCGCCGCTGACCTGTTCGGCGACGAGAATGCCCTCCAGCGGCGCCCCCAGCGCGGCGCAGCGGGACGCGATGAGCTCAGCGCCCTCGCGCACCGCGCCCTCGGTGGAAAGGCCCAGCAGCACAAGGCCCGCATCGCTCTTGTGCGGCACGGCGGCGGATACGCCCTTCAGCACCACGGGGTAGCCGATCTTGGCGGCGGCGACGACCGCCTCCGCAGGGGTGGCGACCACCACCTCCGACGGACCGCGAATGCCGAAAGCGGCCAGCAGCTCCTTCGACTCGGTCTCGCTCAAAGCCGTCGGCTCGCGGAGCGCCGCAGCCCTCGCCCGCCATTGGGCGACAAGCCCCAACCGCTGCGGGTCAGGCGCATGGGCCGTCAGTGCGGGCGTGAGCTGCGAGGGGATGATGCGCGCCACCGTGCGCAGGCTCTTGCCGATATCCCGCAGCCACGGCAGATGCACCATGCCCGCGCGCAGGCTGTGCATATAGGGCGTTTCCAGCAGGGTGACGGGCGCGAAAGCCGCCATGGGCTTGGTCGCCTCGGCGCCCACGAAGGCGTCGAGCGCGCTGAGGTTCTTCACCTTGCGCTCGATGCCCGCCGCGCGCGGCAGCTCTTCAGCCATCAGCAGGAGATCCACATTGGCGTCGTCATGCAGGGCGCGCACGCAGGCCATGTATTCGTCGAGGCGCAGGGTGCGCTTGCAATCGAAGGGATTGGAGAGCGAGGCGTCGGGCAGTGTTTCGCGCATGCGGGTTTCGGTGGCGGGATCGAGCTGCGCGAACGCGACGCCATAGGTCTGCGCCGCATCGGTGGTGAGGGATTTGATGGCGCCGGAATTGGTCATGATGGCGACGCGGGGGCCCTTGGGGCGCGGCATGCGCGAGAGGTAAGCGGCGGCCTCCACCATGTCTTCCAGCGCATCCACGCGCACGATGCCCACATCCCGCGCGAAGGCGTCGAAGACCTCCGTGGAGCCAGCGAGCGAGCCCGTATGGGCCAGGGTCGCCTTGCGCGCCTCCTCCGACCCGCCCGCCTTCACGGCCACAATGGTCTTGCCATTGCGCCGCGCCTTTTCGGCGGCGGCGAGGAAGGCCGCGCCATCGGTGACCGCTTCGATGTAGCAAGTGATGACGCGAAGGTCCGGATCATCGGCGAGATGGTCGATGTAATCGGCGAAGGTGAGGCCGGTCTGGTTGCCGCAGGACACGAGATAGGCCAGCGTCAGGCCCGCATCGGCGATGCCCCGCGCAAAGGTCTGGCCGAGCATGCCGCTTTGCGTGATGGCGGCCACGGCGCCGGGTGCCAGAGGCGTCAGCTGCTCGTCGGGGAAGGTGCAGAATTTCGAGCGACCGACCGCAAGGCCCATGCAATTGGGGCCGGTGGCGGCGATGGAATGTCGGTTCAGAATTTCCTTGAGGCGCAGGGCCCGGGCGCGACCATCGGGATCGCCGCCTTCGCCAAAGCCCGCCGCATAGATGGTGGCGCTACGCACGCCCAGCCCGCCGCCAAGCTCCAGAATTTCCAGCGTCTGTTCCTTCGGCACGAAGAGCGCGAGATGGTCAGGCGCCTCAGGCAGATCGGCGATGGTGGGATAGCAGCGCTGGCCCCAGATCTCATCGCGATTGGGGTTCACCGGATAGATCCCGCCCTCATAGCCGAACCGCTTCAGGTTATCCCAGATGCGCGGCGCCCAGTTGCGGTCAGAAGCGCCAACGAGGACGACATTGCGCGGCGCCATCAAGGCGCCAATGTTGGAGGAAAGGCTCACCGTTGCTCCGTCGATTGCAGGAAAGAAAATGCGGGCGCATGGGGGCGCGCCCGCAACATGGGACAATCCCGATTACTTTGTTTCGGGACGCTGATAAGGACCAAGGCCCGGACGATAGGACTTCTCGTCGAGGAACTTCTTCATGCCCACCTTGTCCGCGATTTCCTTGTCGGAGCGGGCGAGCGAATCCTGCTTGGCGCCGAGATAGTCGCGGGCCTCCTCGGCGGTCATGTGGCGCACGGCGCGCACGGCTTCCTTGGTGTAGCGCAACACCGACGGATTAAGCTTCTCGAGCTTGTTGGCGAACTCGATGGTCTTGGCCCGCAACTGATCGCGCGGCACGGCGAAATTGGCGAGCCCGATCTCCACGGCGCGCTTGCCGTCGAAGGGCTCGCCGGTGGCGGCGTAATACATGGCGTGCCGGGGCAGCATCAGGTCCGTCAGGTTCCAGCTCACGATGCCGCCGGGCAGGATGCCCCAGTTGACTTCGGAGAGGCCAAAGGTCGCGTCCTCAGCGGTGATGGCGAAATCGCAGGCGCAGAGCTGGGTGAAGGCGCCGCCGAAGCAGAAGCCATTGACCATGGCGATGGTGGGCTTGGTGAAGCGGGTCAGCAATTCCCAGCGCCAGTTATGGCTGGCGTTGTTGGACTTCTTGCGCTCTGCGGGATTGTTCGCGGTCTCGCGGAAATAGAGCTTCAGGTCCTGCCCCGCGCACCAGGCGTCTCCGGCGCCGGTCAGCACCAGCACGCGGGTCTGCGCGTCATCGTCGAGCCACTTGAGGGCGTCCTGCACATCGTAATGCAGGCCCGGGCTCATGGCGTTGCGCTTTTCGGGGCGGTTGAGAACAAGGAAGGTCACATGGCCTTCGCGCTCGATCTTGATGTTCTCGTAGGTCTTGTCAGTCATGCTTGCTCCGTTTGGTAAAGTCAGGCCGTGCAGGCGGCGATGAAGTCGAGCAGGGGTCCGGAGAACCGCTCATCCTTCGTGCCGATGCCGCAGATGCAGGAAAAATGGTTGTGATCGTCGAGCCGCAGGAACGGCGGGGGATTGCCATCGCGCTTGGTCAGGGCGATGGCCATTTCAAAGGCGGGCGTGGCGAGGCTGACGGGGTCGAACTCGGCCACGGTGAGCAGAACGGGAACCTTCGTGCCCGGCACATGGGACAGCGCCGAGCGGCGCGCGAAGGTGGCTTTATCCTCGCCGAAATAGAGCGCCACATTGGGGCGCAGCTCCTCCGTGCGCAGCACATAGAGGCCGCTCGACAGCACGGCGCCCGCGACCTGCTCATGCCCCCTGAGATCGGGATCGAAGACATAGGAAGCCACATGGGCGGCGCCCGCCGAATGGCCGAAGATGACGATGCGGTTGGCGTCCCCGCCAAAGCTCGCCGCCTTGGTCTTCACATGGGTGACAAGCCGGCCGAGATCCTCCGATCCCGCAGGCCATGACACCTCTGGCGACAGGCGATAGTTCGCGGTGATGCAAAGGATG
>CAMDOY010000268.1 GCA_945903655.1 Rhizobium sp. Q54
CACTCTGTTGTCGATCTTCAGGCTGCCATCAACCGCTTCGTCGCCGAGCAAAATGAAAACCCAAAACCCTTCCGCTGGACCGCAGATCCCGATAAGATCATCGCCGCTGTCAAAAGAGGGCACCAAGTGTTAGATTCTGTCCACTAGCCCTCATGTTGCTCCCTTGGATCATGTTCGCTGAGGTTGAGCCTCCTTTGTCTGCCCCGCACAAATACGCTTCACTTAACCAATCTTATATTTTTTCATCTCAAGACCAAGTGATCAATTTTAAATAGATTGCCTACGCAGTGATTTTTGTCCGCCGACTTGCTGTGGCGGGAGGGGCCTTCAGCCACGCTTCTGCAATTGATCGAGGAGACATGTTTCTGTGGGCGGAGTAAATGGGGAGGGTGTTGGAAGTTGCAGTTGAATATAAGTATTAACTCCCCGTTGTTGCCGGGGAGCACTACCTTGAGTTTGAGATTTATTTTACAGAATTTTGTTTTTCTTTCTTGGTCATGAACCCGCAGGTAGGGCTCGGCATCGTTCGGGGGGAAGCCTAACGCGTAGACTGTCGCCAGCCGATGGCACCTGAGAAGGGTGCAGTCGTAAAGTGAAAGCCTGTGGGCCGATGTGAACATGGGCCTCGATACATTCTCCAAGAAAGAGCAGGCGCTCTACCTGGCCACCGAAGACATTCTCGCCATGAGGCTCGGCGGGTGCGACAAGCTCCACATCTTCAGGGCGGATGGCTATAATGACATTATCGCCACTATCGTCACGCTCGCATGCGGCGCTGCGTAAAAGCCCGATGGAGGTCTGCACGAGCAGTTGCGATCCATCCGCCGTGCGTTCCTTTACCTGAGCGGTTAAGATGTTAGTGCGACCGATAAATTGCGCAACGAAGGCGCTGCGCGGCTGATTATAAATCTCGGCTGGCGTGCCTGACTGCACGATTCGACCGTCTTTCATCACAGCCACCACGTCTGACATGCTCAGTGCTTCAAGTTGCTCATGGGTGACGAAAAGAGTTGTCACGTTGAGCCGCTTCGAGAGATCTCTTAGTTCAATGCGCATTTCCTCACGGAGCTTTGCATCGAGATTGCTGAGTGGTTCGTCGAGAAGTAGCACGCGGGGCTCGGCGACGAGGGCGCGGGCCAGCGCTAAGCGCTGCTGTTGGCCGCCGCTGAGATGGGGGGCAGGGCGGTTGGCGTAGGATTCCAGCTTTACTAATTCGAGAGCTGAATGTACGCGTTTGCGCACCTCGTCGTGGGGCATACGCTTCCCATCATTCAGAAGAGGGAATGCGACATTTTCAAAAACCGACATATGTGGCCAGATGGCGTAAGACTGAAACACCATGCCAATGTTGCGACGATGAGGCGGTATCCAAGTGCCTTGCTTTGAGGAAAAGACAAGGTCATCGCCGACCGTGATTTCCCCCTGATCTGGTTCTTCGAGACCGGCAACACAGCGAATGGTGGTCGTTTTGCCGCAACCGCTTGGTCCAAGCAGTGTATAAAACTGGCCCTGCTCGATATTCAAGCAAACATCCTGCGCCGCAGCGACAGTCTCCCCACCGGATCGATAGTTCATGCGCAGATTGTCTACGCGTATCATGGAGTTCTCCTAGGAAGCTGCTGCCAGCAGGCCAAAACGGCGCGCGAGGATCCAGTAAAGGACAATAATAGGCGTCATCGCTGCAAGCATTAGAATAGCCAACGCCGACGCTTGTCCAAGGCCCCCGCCAAGCCACAAGCTCCAGATCACGACGGGCAGGGTTGTGTTGCCGCTTGAGGATAGGATGACCGCCAGAGTCAACTCTCGGGAGGTTAGCAGGGCGATCCAAAGCCATGCGTAAAGCAAGGTGGGCGAGAGCAGCGGCAGGAGGATACGGCGGAAGATTCGAACCAGTGGAGCACCGCTCATCTGCGCCGACTCTTCAAGTTCTTTATGTATCTGGATGAAGCCGCTATTGGTCATGCGCGTTGCGTAGCTGATGCGCGAAATTGTGAAGACCAGCAGTAAAAGCCAGATCGTTCCGTAAATCGGAACTGCCTGTTGTAGCACATATAGCGTTAACAAAAGTGCGCCAACTCCAAAGATCATGTTGGGTACGGCATGGGGCAGGAATGCGACGAAATCGAAAAACTCCCTGCCTGGTGCCTTGGATCGAAGAACTGCCCAGGAAAAGGCGAGGCTGATCGCGAGTGTGATGGTCGGCGTCATCACCATGAGGATGGCGGTGTTGGACACCCCGGTTAAAACCAAATCCCACGGCTGAGACGCATAATGGTTCAACGAGACCATTGAAAGCGCATAGGCGGAGGGCATTTGGAAGAAGGGGAGTAGCGAGCTCCAGCCAAGAAGAGAGATTGGTAACAATTTGCTCAGGGTGAAATAGAGGCCAAGGAAAGCCCAGACAGGATAAATAGTCCATCCCAACTTGAGAATGCGTGGTCGATAGGCTTTCCCTGTCACCACCGCGAATTGACGCGATCGCTTCTGCATGAGGCCGTACCACCAGCTCAAGGCAGCAGCCAGCGCCATAACTATGGTGCTGAGCGCCGCAGCGACCCCGTAACGTGGCAAGACATCGTGTGGGCTGATGAGCAAATAGAGAAAGGTGCTGAATGTGAAGACGCGGTTGCTCCAGCCAATGATGGCAGGTACGTCAAAGGCGGCGAAACCGATGGTGAAAATATAGATCGAGGCTGCCATGATGCCCGGCCATGCCAGCGGTAGGGTCACGCGCCACATGGTGCGCAGCCAGTTGGCCCGGCTGGTTTGTGCCGCCTCTTCCAGAGCTGGATCCATGGCACGGAATACCGCAGCCGTCATGATGAAGGCCAAGGGCGCGAGATTGAGCCCCTGCACCCAGCCCATGCCGACTACCGAGGCGATGTCGAAGGGAGAATTGTCTAGGCCAAACAACTGTTTCGCCCAGACATTCAGAAGCCCGATGCGCGGATGCATGAGGAATAGCCAGCCCATTGCCGCAGCAAAGCCCGGGATCAGCATGCCGATGGTCATCAGCGTATAGAGTAGTGTTTTGCCGCGCAGGTCCGTTCGCTCGACCAGCCACGCGGCGGGCAAACCAAACAACAGCGCCACAACAAGGCTCACCACCGAGAAGCCGAACGTGTTGATAAGCACGTCAACCGTTCGCCCGTCGGTGAGGACCTCCAGATAATTCTTCCAGCTGTAGCTATGTACCGCTGCCCCGGGCGAACCCTCGATCACGCTGAGCCAGAGAATAACCGCGAGATGCGCTAAAATTATGAAACAAACGCAGCCCACGCATAAAAGCATGGCAACCGAAAGCGGCTCCAGACGGCCAAAAAGCTTCTGGCCTTGGATTGGTTGCGCCATGGCCATACTCATGGTGCCCGCATCCGGATGCCGCTCACTCATTTTGTAGTCACGATCTTGATGAGTTCACGCTTATGCTCGTCGATCTCGGGATGCTTAAGCCACCACTGGATCGTCACTTCCTTGAATTTTATATTCTGCGCATAATATCCCTGCATCTGCTTGCCTATCTGCGAGCCCGGGAAGGTATGAAGATCCGCCTTCCATGTATCCCAGGCGATCTTCTGCCCTTCCTCGGTCATCATGAAGACGGAGAAAAGCTTTGCGGCGTTGGGGTATTTCGCATTCTTAGGAACGCCAAGATAATAATAGCGCTGCTGTGCGGCATCCAGCGGCACCATCTGATCCAGCGGCGCGCCGCGTTCCTTCCAGATCAGCGCATCCTGCCCGGTGCAATCCATGACCAAAGAGATGAATTCGCCGGTAGCGATACGTTCGGCGTCGCCGCAGCGAATAAGGCCAGCCAGTTGCTTGTTCAGCTTCGTCACATAGTCGAAGGTTCTGTCCTTGCCCCAGACGTCGTCGGCCACCAATACGTCGAAGCTGGCGGCGTAGGGAGTGGAGGCGACCTTGCCTTTCCACTCGGGTTTGAGGAAGTCCGCTAACGTGGTGGGCTTTGAGGGCGCCAATTTGGAATTATAGGTGACCCCTGAAAGCCCTGTGACGATGCGGACGAATTGGTTATCGACTTCGAGATATTCAGGGCTGATGCGCTCAGGCAGAAGCCTTCTCCAGTCGGGTGCTTCGAACATGCTGAACGTAACTAGTGGTGCAATTTGGGCGGCCGAACCGAGATAAACATCGACGCTGGCTTGCTGCTTGGCCTGATATTCGGTCACCAATTGGTTGGCGATGCGGGCCATCTCAGCCCCCGGCGCGAAATTGATCTTCACATTCGAGCCAAACAACTTGTTCATGCTGGCTTCAATCCGCGCTGCGCCCTGACTGCCGCCGAGGGTTGACTGGCTCCAACTGAGATTAAGCCTCCCTTCCTTCGTGGCGGCAACTACAAGGGCCTTCAACTCATCAGTCATCTCGGCGGCGCTGGCGCCTGCGCTCAGCAGGGCCATGGCGGCACAAGTCGCTGCGATTTTTGAGAAAAGTTTCATCATGGCGCTCTTCCTCCTGATTTTAGCCTCTGGGGGCCATTTCACTTCAAGCCGGACGCGTTGCGCGTCCGTTCGCATCAATCACCACATTATAAATGCTCTCGGCGGCTGCGCGCGTTATGTAGCCTTCGTCAAGGTCACGTTGTAGTAGCGCTAGATCGCGCTCCTCAACCGGACCATAACCGCCACCTCCGCCTGTCGAAAGGATGACGAGTTCGCCAGCCTTCAGCTCTTCGCCCCGCGCCTTGCACATGGATGTTGCCTGGCCCGTCGTGTCGTTGATGACAGTCACGTTGCCCGAGAGCGCATCCTTGCCGCCCAGAACGCCCCACGCGGGATGATCCGTGCGGTCGAGATTTGTTTGAAGCAGGCAGTCCTCGAGGATGCGGTATTTCTTTTCGAAGCCGAGGCCGCCCCGGAATTTACCCGCGCCGCCAGAGTCAGCCCGAAGCGAGAAGGACTCGATGCGGAAAGGAAGCAGTCGCTCCTGCAACTCCAGCGGGATCAACCGCGTGTCGCCATGGGCCATGGTGCGATAGGGGCCAGAACCGTCGTGGGTTGCGCAGGCGCCCCAGCCGCCATGGCCGCTGTCATGGCCGTTGAAGGTGCGGCCATTGGCGCGGCGACCAAAGAGGCGAAAGCCCGAATGGGTGCCGAAGTGGCCGCCTGTGACCCGTTCAGGCAAGGCCTTCTCCAGCGCCTTGATGACGGCGTCGATGACCGTCGGGAAGGGCATGGGATAATTGGCCATGGGCGCTGTGGGATCCGCGCTGAGGATTTTGCCCATCGGTAGGATGAGCTTCAACGGACGAAAGAGCCCCTCATTGGCCGGCTCTTCGGGCGCCACGAGATAGCGGAAGGCGACCCGCGCGGTCGTCAAGCCGCCGCCGTGATAGCCGGAATTGATCGATCCCTTGGCTTGATCCGCGATGCCTGTGTAATCCACCGTGATCTCATCGCCCGCAATAATGACCTTGACCTTGATGGGGACGGGTTGATCCCCCTCGCCATCG
>CAMDOY010000269.1 GCA_945903655.1 Rhizobium sp. Q54
TCGGAGGTCACCTGCACCTCGTTCTTCTCGAGGGCCATGCGCACTTCGGCGGCGCCGGGATAGCCGCTGATATATTTGTGGCTGATCCCCAGCAGCTCCATTTCAGCGCGCAGGTTGATGTCCTTGGAGCTGTCCGGCGTCAGGCCGCCCACCCAGAAATCCTTTTTGCTGAGGAGATCCTCGGGCTTTTCCAGCCCCCCGCCCGTATCGGTGCGGCCATAATAGACGCTGACCGCCTCGACCCCTGCAATAAAGGGGATCGAGGTCGGATCGATCTTGAGCGCGGGCGAGCCCTGGGCGGCGGCCACGGCAACGGCCGTCAGATAGCCGATGGTCAGGCCATCGCGCGGGGCGACCTGGCCCAGCCAATTGGCGCCGATCAATCCGCCCGCGCCCCCCATGTTGCGCACCACGATGGTGGGCTCGCCAGGGATATGCCGACCGAGATGCCGCGCCATGATGCGCGCCTCGGTGTCGGTCGGGCCGCCACTGGTGAAATTCACCACGAGGGAGATGGTCTTGCCCTTGTAGAGATCGGCGGGGTCAGCAGCGCGCGTGGGAGCGCTGAACATGAGACAGGGAAGCAGGGCGGCGAGGCCATAGACCCGTCTCAGCATGCGCTGCTTCGCTGATCGCGACATGACGTCCCTCCTTTGCGACCGGCGTTTGAACGCTCTTGTCGATCCGTCTGCGGATGGGTACACAAGGCATGAGCGTTGTCAACGCGATCAAAAACAAGAAACAAGACATCGCAAAACCCCTGCGCAAGGAGCCACCATAAAGCTCCAGCAGTCCAGCCCAAGGAGGAAAGCCAAATGAAGGACTATGAAACCATCAAGATCGTGCAGGAGGACGATGGCGTCACCTGGCTGATTTTCAATCGCCCCGAAAAGCGCAACGCCATGAGCCCGCAACTCCATGCGGACTGCAACGACGCCCTGCGCGTCCTGGCGACCGACCCCAAGACCCGCGTGCTGATCGTGACCGGCGCAGGCGAAGCTTTTTGCGCGGGGCAGGACCTCAAGCTGTTCTTCCGCGAGAACGACGACAAGCCTGCGGCGCGTTTCGAGGCGGGCGAGAACTCCCATAGCTGGCGCTGGCAGCGTCTGTCGAAATTCCCCAAGGCGACCATCGCCATGGTCAATGGCTTCTGCTTCGGCGGCGCCTTCACCCAGCTCATCGCCTGCGACCTCGCCATCTCCGCCGACGAAGCCACCTTTGGGCTTTCTGAGATCAACTGGGGCATCATTCCCGGCGGCGTGGTGAGCTGGAATGTGGTCCAAGCCCTGAACACCCGCGACGCCATGTTCTACGCCATCACCGGCGACACTTTCGACGGAAAGCAGGCGGCGAAAATGGGGCTGGTGAACTATTCCGTGCCCAAGGATCAGCTGCGCGAAGAGACACTGAAACTGGCGCGTCGCCTGGCGCAAAAGAATCCGGCGACCCTGCGCTACACGAAGGAAGGCATCCGCGCCGTGCGCGGCATGACGGAAGCGCAGGCGCAGGACTATCTCGCCGCCAAGTCCGACGCTTTGCGCTTCGTGGACGGGGAAGGCGGGCGTGAGGAATCCCTCAAGCAATTCCTCGATGAAAAGGTCTTCCGCCCGGGCCTTGGCAATTACGACCGCGACATCGCGGCGGCGCGCAAGAAGTAGGCTGCGAAACACGAGAGCCGGGTTCGCGCCCGGCTCTTGTCCTATGGATTAATCGCCTTCAAGCGCGGTCTTCAGCTTGTCGATGACGGGCTTGGGAATATCGTAGAGCTTCTTGACCAGCGTCTCCAGATCCACGCCTGAAATGGCGGTGATGACGAGGCGCTGACGCTCAGCTTCCGCAATGGCCTGCGGGTCGGCCATGGCCTTCATGAAGGCTGTGCGCAGGGCTTCCACCCGCTCCTTCGGCACGCCGGGCGCGACAAAGAAGGGACGCGTGAAGACGCCCTGCGAATAGAGCAGTTCGAACATCTGCAGCTTCTCGGGATCCTTCGTATAGGCGACGCTGAGGGGCACGCCCTCCTTGTTGAGGCCGGGATCGCCCACCATGGATTCCTGCACGAGCACGCGCACCATCTTCTTCTCGAACCAGTCCGGCCTTTGCGACTGGATGGAGGTCCAGCCCATGCCGCACAGGCCCTGCACCTCGCCGGTCTCCATGGCCATGCCGACCTCGCGCGTGCCCGCATAGCCCTGGACGAAGCGGATCTTCGCGCCCAGCAGATTCTTCAGCGCCATGGGCATGTCGCGGGTGGTGCCGCCGCTGGAGCCGAAAATCGCCTCCCGGGTGAAAATGTCCTGAAAGGTCTTGATCGGAGAATCCGCTTTCACCAGACAGGTGAAGACCTCCGAATTGGCGCTGCCGATATAGTTGAGGGTGCGCGCGTCATGTTTGATTTGCGCCGCGTTGACGCTGACGAGCTGGTCGACGAGAGAGCCCGCCTGCGGCGCCCCGATCACCGAACCATCCTTGGCCGCCACATTGGCAACATAGGCCGCCGAGGTGTTGCCGCCCGCGCCCGGCATGTTCTGCACGACCACATTTGGATTGCCTGGAATATGTTTGCTCAGGAAGCGCGCCACGAGCCGGGCGTAGAGATCATAACCGCCGCCGCTAGAGGAGCCGACGACGAGGGTGACCTGCTTGCCGCGATAAAAATCGGCGATGGCGTCCTGGGCGCGCAGGCCCTGTGACGACACAATCGTGGCGGCGAGCGCACAGGCGATAGACAGACGCATGGTTCCTCCCGAACTTTGTTGGCTGCAAAGTCATCGCAAAGCCAGCGCCCTGTCAATGCTTGACACCGGCAGGCGCCGTCCTACTATCGGGCCAAAAGCATGGCGCAGGTCCATGCGCCCGAGGGAGGATCCACCATGTCGGACACCGGCCAAGTCAACGTCTTTTCCTGGCACTTCATGCCCTGGCCCTATCTCGACGAGAATTTCGACCGGGATCACGAAAGCGGCTGGATCACGGTTCCCAATTCCCTCTTCGACCGCAAGAAGGCGGTGGGCCTCTATCAGGAATATCTCGACGAACTGGCCGCCGCCGACGGGCTGGGCTTTGACGGCGTGGTGCTGAACGAGCATCACCAGAACATCTACGGCATCATGCCCGCGCCGAACCTGCTGGCCGCCGCGCTCACGCAGACCACCAAGACATGCAAGCTGGTGGTGCTGGGCAATCTGCTGCCCCTGAACTTCCGCCCCCTGCGCGTGGCGGAGGAATACGCCATGCTCGATTGCATGTCGAACGGGCGCCTGGTGGCGGGCTTCGCGCCGGGCGGCGGGCATGAGTCCTACAGCTATTCCTACTCCATGCCCCTGGCGCGCGAGCGCTTCTGGGAGGGCGTCGATCTCATCGTGCAGGCCTGGACCAAACCGGGGCCGACGAGCTTCGAGGGCAAGCACTATTCCATGCGCTATGTGAACCCATGGCCGCAGCCCCTGCAGACGCCCCATCCCCCCATCTGGATCCCCGGCTCCAACAGCGTCGAGACCATGTATGAGGTGGCGCGGCGCGACTTCTGCTACTTCCTGTCCACCCGCGGCAAGCTCTCGGGCGCCAAGCGCTCAGCCCTGCGTTTTGGCGAGGTTGTCGAGGAAATCGGCAAGGATTTCCATCCCCACCAGATGGGCCTTCTGTTCAGCGTCTATGTGGGCGAGACCGACGAGATCGCGCGGGAGGAAAGCGGCGAGGCCATCTTCTATTTCACGCGCAATTGCCTCAAGGGCCACCAGCGCCGCAAGGGCCGCCGCCTGACCATGGCGCCGGGCGGCTTGTCGCCCTCGTCCTGGCAGCTCTATCTGGAAAATTCCGTGGTCGGCGCCAAGATGCTCGGCGACGCCGAGAACTGGAAGGACATCGACGAGATGGGCTCCATCTTCGTCGGCAGCCCCGACACGGTCTTCGACAAATTGTGGGAATTCGTCGATGAAGCCAATATCGGCAATCTCCTCATCCAGTTCCACATCGGCAATCTCTCGAAGGAAAAGACCCTCAAGAGCCAGCAGCTCTTCGCCGAAAAGGTGCTGCCGCGCCTGCGCGCCGAATCGAAGAAGCTCTTCGCGCGCAAATTCGCCAAGAAGACTATCGACGTCGAAGCCGAAGCGGTCGTGACGGCCTGAACCAAAACACATGCCGCGACAGCGCGAGATGAACGCGCCCGGCCGGGGGGACTGACATGACGACGCGTATGGTGGACGTTCGAGGCAAGAAGGTCGAGGTGCTGGAGAGCGGGTCGGGCGAGCCCGTGCTTTATCTTCATGACATGTGGGATCTGCATACGGCGCAGGGGGGCATGTTCCCCTTCCACGAGCAGCTCGCCGCAAAGTTCAGGCTGCTCGCGCCCGCCCATCCCGGTTGCGGGGAGAGCGACTCCATCAAGTCCATCGCCGACATCGACGATCTCGCCTTCCATTACCTCGATGTGCTGGACGCGCTGGGCCTGCAGAACGCCGCCATCGTCGGGACGGGTCTGGGCGGCTGGGTCGCGACGGAGATCGCAGTGCGCAATCCCGAGCGCGTGTCGCGCCTCGCCCTGGTGGGCGCCGCGGGCCTGCAGATGCCCGGCGCGCAGATCGCTGACATCTTCATGTATTCCCAGCATCGCGATGGCGGGATCATGCGCGACCTGCGCAACCTGCTCTTCGGCGACGCCGACAGCGCGCTGGCGAACAGCATTGTACCGGACGGGCGCGTGAACATCCCCGACGAGGTCCGCCGCTACAAGAGCCTGACGCTGGCGGGCCGCGTCGGCTGGGAGCCGCCCTATCTCCACGACCGCAAGCTGCTGGACCGCCTGCACCGCATCGCCGCCCCGGCGCTGCTGATCTGGGGCGAGCAGGACCGCTTCGTGCCGCTGGCCAATGGCCGCGCCTATGCGGCGAACCTGCCCAAGGCCGCGCTGAAAGTGCTGCCCGGCGTCGGCCATAGCGCCATTCTGGAGGCGCCGGAACAGTGCATGGCGCTGATCGCGCCCTTCCTGTCCACGGGGGCTTTGCCGTAGGGTTGGGCGACACCACCCAGCGGACGCGCCCATGACCCCCAGAATGTATGGCATCAAGAATTGCGACACGGTCGCCAAGGCCCGCGCCTGGCTGACGGATCGCGCCATCGCCTATGATTTCCATGACTACAAGGCGCAGGGGATCGACGCGGCTCGTCTGACCCAATGGGTCGAGGAGCTCGGCTGGGAGAAGGTGCTGAACCGCGCGGGCGTCACCTTCCGCAAGCTCCCCGAAGCCGCCCGCGCCGACCTCGACGCGGCCAAGGCCGTGGCCCTGATGGTCGGCCAGCCCTCCATGATCAAGCGGCCCCTGCTGGATCTGGGGGACCGGCGGGTGCTGGGGTTCAAGCCGGAGCTTTATGAGGGTTTGTTCTAACCCCCTACTCCGCCGCCTGCGCCTGCCCGCGCTCTTCCTCCAGCTTGCGCTGCACCAGACGACGCGCCGCCATG
>CAMDOY010000270.1 GCA_945903655.1 Rhizobium sp. Q54
GGGCGCTCACTTCCCTACCCCGCCGAGGACGAGGAACGAAACTCCTTCTCCACCGCGCGCACAACCGTCGGGCTGAGGGGATCGGTGATCGTGCTGAAGACATCGGCGATGCGGCCGTCCTTCCCCACGAGATATTTGTGGAAATTCCAGCGGGGCAGATCGCGCGGGCGCTCCATGGCGGCCCAGCGGTAGAAGGGATGGGCGTCCGGCCCCAGCACCTTGGTCTTGGCGGCGATGGGAAAGCGCACGCCGTAACCCTCGGTGGCGTGATGGATCTCGTCGGAGCCGCCTGGCTCCTGGCCGCCGAAATCGTTGGAGGGGACCGCGATCATCATCAGGCCCATGGGGGAAAACCGCTCCCAGAGCTTTTGCAGCCCGGCATATTGACCCACGAAGCCGCAGAGCGAGGCGGTGTTGACCACCATGATCGGCTTGCCCGCGAAATCGGCGAGCTTGATCTCGCCCTTGTCGAGGCCCGCGAAAGACATGGTGTAGCAGGTGCGCCCGCTGACGGCTGGCGCCTGCGCCAGAACAGGCCCCGCGACAAGTCCCAAGCCTGCGCCCAGAAACGAACGACGGTCCATGATCCATTCTCCCGCCAAAGACACGACTAAGTTACCATACGCGTCCCGAAAGCGGATAGTTCACCCGGCACACCCCGTTTGACTCCCCCCGCCCCGGCGCCTAGTTTGCGCTCTCGGTTTCGCCCCAAGAGGCGGACCGTGAGGAAACAACAGGAGCTTATCATGATCCCTGCCGGACGTGGAATGATTGCGACAGCGGCGCTGACCCTCGCGCTGGGCGCCACAGGCCTCATGACCGGCGCCGCCCGGGCGGATTTCAACGACAAGAAGGCGATCAGCTACAGCGTCGATGGCGCCACAGTCACCGGCTATATGAAAGTGGTCACCGAATCCATCAACGGTATCGTGCGCGAGGCCTATCCGGGCACGGACGCCACCTACAAGCCCGGCAGTCCCGCTGGCGGCATCCTCAACATGGCCACCGGCAAGTCGGACTTCGCCTTCAACGGCGCCCCGGCGGAAATTGTTTACGCCCACGAAGGCAAAGCGCCTTTCACAAGCTCGCTGAAGGGCAAGTTTCTCTTCGTCATGATGCTGCACAATGACCTCATCGTGCATAACATCATGACCAAGGAATGGGCCGAGAAAAACGGCGTCAAATCCTTCGAGGACATCGCCGCCAAGAAGCCCTACATGCGCCTTGCGGTGAACCAGCCCGCCAACCTGCAATCCACCGTCAACATGTATCAGAACCTGTTTCAGGAATTCGGCATCGACGAAAAACAGGTCACCAACAACGGCGCGGGCACGATCCGCGCCAATACGGCCACGGGGCTAGACGCCCTGCGCGATGGCAAGGTCGACATCCTGATCAATGGCGGCTTCGTGCCGACAGCCGAAATCACCGATGTCGCGCGCGGGCGCGAGTTGCTCTGGATTTCCGGCGGAAAAGAGAAGATGGACTCGGCGGCCAAGCGCTGGGGCATCTCGACCTACAAGGTGGCCAAGGGCGCCTATCCCTTCGTGACGCAGGACGAATACACCAACGCGATCTGGAACTGCGTGATGGTCGGCGCCCATGTCTCCGACGAGACCGTCTATAAATTCACCAAGGCCCTCTTCGAAAACGCAGACCGCATGCGCCGCATCCATCCGAGCCTCGAAGCCTGGACGCCTACCGAAGCCTTCAAGAACTCGACGCCCCTGGACATTCATCCAGGCGCGGCGCGTTACTACCGCGAAGCCGGGCTCCTCAAATAAGAGGCGCCCAAAAAAGGCCCACGAACCGCATCTTCATGCCCCACCCTTCCGCCATCGACCGCGTCCTTGACGTTCGGAGCGAAACTGAATGAATTCGCAATCTCACAGGTCGACGCTGGGGCACATGCAGGCGGCATGCTCGAGCATCATGAAATGGATGGGTGAGACCCATCGCATCCATCCGACCGGACGGGTCGAGACGCTCCTCGCAGGCCTGTCGGTTCTGGCCGTTTTGATGATCAGCTGGTACGCGCTGGTGGGCGTCGCCCGTCAGCAATACCAGATCGCCATCTTCCTCGCCCTGCTGATGCCCGCCTGCTTTTTGACAACCACCTGTGGCCCCGACACCAAGACGCTCAAGCCCATCGATTATATCTTCGTCATTGCGGGCGTTCTGAGCTCGCTCTGGTTCGTCATGAACGAAGGCCGGTATGAAGTCTGGATGACCGGTTTTTCGGAACTGACAGTCATTGATCTGACCGCAGGGACCATCCTCTCACTGCTGATCATCGAGCTGGGACGCCGGACCATCGGCTTTGGCCTGACCGCCACGGTGCTCGTGCTGCTGCTCTATGTATGGCTGGGCGACTGGATGATCGGCGCCTTTCGCCATCCCCCCATCGATTTCCGTTATTTCATGGAAATGCAGTTGATCACCAACGACGGCGTCTTCGGCTCGCCGCTCTATGTGGCTGCAAGCTACGCTTTCCTCTTCGTGCTCTTCGGCAATTTCTACATCATCAGTGGCGGCGGCCAATTGTTCTTCGATGTCAGCGCCTCCCTGACGGGCCGTATGACCGGCGGGCCCGCCAAGGCCTGCGTCCTGTCCAGCGGCCTCTATGGGTCGATTTCCGGCAGCCCTGTCGCGGATGTCGCGACCACCGGTCCCATCAGCATTCCCATCATGCGTCGCATCGGCATCAGCCCCGAACGCGCGGCGTCCATTGAAGCGACCGCCTCCACAGGCGGCTCCATGTTGCCCCCGGTCATGGGCGCAGTCGCTTTCGTCATGGCGGACTTCACCGGCATTCCCTATGCGATGATCTGCCTCTACGCCACCTTGCCGGCGCTCGCCTATTACTTCGGCATTTTCACGCTCGTGCATTTTGACGCGGTGAAAGAAGGCCAAAGCCGCCTGCCCGAAGATGAAATCATCGGCATGAAAATCGCGCTGGCGCGCAACTGGACCAGCATCCTGCCCATCGCCGCCCTGATCTGGCTTCTGGCGAAGGGATATTCGCAAGCCTATGTGGCCGCGGGGTCCGTCATTGCGGTGATCCTCTCCAGCTGGCTCGCGCCGGGCCGGGCCATCGGCCCCAAAAAGTTCATTCAGGCCTGCGTTGAGACTTGCTACAGCTCGGTGCCGCTGACGGCGGCGGTGGCGGCCTCCGGAATCATCATCGGCTGCATCGAGCTCACCGGCCTGTCCGGCAAGTTCACGCTGCTGTTGTTCCAGCTCTCCTTCGGCATGTTGATCCCCTCCCTGTTCCTCGCCGCCTTCATTCTGTTGCTGCTGGGAACGGGCATGCCGACGACCGGCGTCTACATCATGGCGGTGGCGCTGCTGGCGCCGGTGCTGGTCAACAAATTCGGCCTGCCCTTGATGCCCGTGCATCTGTTCTTTCTGTTCTACGCCTGCTTGTCGGCCATCACACCGCCAGTGGCTGTCGCCAATTTTTCGGCGGCGGCGATTGCGGGGGCGAATCCCTTCAAGATGACCTCCTACGCCTGCAAACTGGCCATCGGCGGGTTCGTCCTGCCCTTCTTCTTCATCTTCAACACCGGCATTCTCTTTGTCGGCGACTGGAGCAAGATCGTTTCAGACGGCGCCATGGGCTTTCTGATGGTCTTCCTGTGCTCGGTCTTCCTGCATGGCTATGTGCGGCGCACGAAAATACCGCTTTTGCTGCGCATGCTCTTCGCCGTCGCGGCCTTCACCTTGATCTTTCCCTCGCCATGGCTTCAATACAGCGTGGCTGCGGGCGCACTGGCTGTTTTTGCGGCCTTGTTGCTGCATGCGAAACGTCACGAAAGTGCAAACGTCAAAGCGCCGATGGGCGCCTGACCCCTGAACCCGGGCGCATTCCGCGCCGCAGCCCCGCCAACGGACGCCCCATGATCATCGACATCTACACCCACCTCGCGCCCCGCAGCTTCCTCGACCGCATGGTGGTGCTGGCGCCCAAGCTCGGCAATATCGTCAACCGCCTGCTGGCGGTGAAGCCGCTGTCCGATCTCGACGTGCGCTTCCGCGATATGGACACGGTGCCCGATTATCGCCAGCTGATCAGCCTGCCCAACCCTTCCCTGGAGGAGATCGGCCCTGCCGACACTGGCCGCGAGCTGGCGCGCATCGCCAATGACGAGTTGGCGGAACTCTGCGCGAAATATCCCGACCGCTTCGTGGGCTTCGCCGCCTCCGTCTATCTCGACGACGTCGATAGCGCCATCAAGGAGGCCGACCGGGCCATCCATCAACTCGGCGCCAAGGGCGTGTTGATCTACAACCATGTGGCGGGCCATCCGCTGGACGAGGAGCGCTTCCGCCCCTTCTTCGCGGCCATGGCGAAATGGAAGCGCCCGATCTGGATGCATCCCAGCCGCCAGGCCAATGTCACGGATTACGCCAGCGAGACGAAGTCGCGCTTTGAAATGTGGTGGTGCTACGGCTGGCCCTATGACACTTCGGTGGCCATGACCCGCCTCGTGTTCGACGGGCTCTTTGATCGCCATCCCGATCTCGAAATCATCACCCATCACTGCGGCGGCATGGTGCCCTTCTTCGACGGGCGCGTGGGCCCCGGCCTTGAAGTGCTGGGCGCGCGCACCTCGGATGAGGACTATTCGCAGATCCTGCCGTCCCTGAAGCTGCCGCACATGGACTATTTCAAGAAGTTCTACGGCGACACCGCCATGTTCGGCGCCACCAACGGCGTCAAATGCGGCCTCGACTTCTTCGGCCCCAGCAAGATCGTCTTCGCCACGGACGCCCCGCTCGGCCCCATCCGCAAGACCTATGATGGCATTGCGGCGATGGATATGGATGCGGAAACGCGTGAGGCGATTTTCTATGGAAATGCGGCGAAGCTGCTGAGGTTGTGAGGGGGGCTCTCCTCACCTTCTCTCCGTCAGCAGCGGCTTCTCCTCCATCATGGCGAGCGCAGCGAAGGAACAGGCGAAGCCCGCTGCGGTCATGAAGAAGATCGTGCGGAAATTGGCCGCCGCCTCCACCTTGTCGGCGAACAGATTCGCCACCACGGTCCCCGCGCTGCGCAGGTCCACGCCCTGCAGATCGCCCAGCACGATCACGCCATAGACCGCGATGAGCCCAGTGGCGATCAGGCTGCGCCCGAAAGACACGGCGGCGACCGCAATGCCCATCTGGTGCAATTGCACCGCGTTCTGCATGGCCACCGTGGTCATGGGCGCGACGGGGCCAAAGCCTACGCCGATCAGCACCATCACGACCTCGAATTCCAGCATGCTGATGCGGTCCGCATGGAGCGCGAGATAGAGGCAGCCGCCGATGCAAACCGCCAGACTCACCATCGGCGGATATTTGTAGTGAGTGATGCGCGCGGTGATCTGGGCGCTGACCAGCGCGCTGCCATTCACCGCCACCATCAGCCCCATCAGATGCAGGCCCGAGGACGAGGGCGAGA
>CAMDOY010000271.1 GCA_945903655.1 Rhizobium sp. Q54
TAACGGCCTGAAGCATGGCCTGAGCGGCCTTCGGGTTTTTATCGACCCAATCGGCGCGCATGCCGAGCGCCTTCTCGGGATGCTTGTTCCACACTTCGCCCGTGGTGCAGGCTGTGAAGCCGATACCCTGATTGACGAGTTGCTCGTTCCACGGCTCGCCAACGCAGAAGGCGTCCATGTTGCCGACCTTCATGTTAGCCACCATCTGCGGGGGCGGCACGACGATGGTGGAGACGTCCTTGTCCGGATCAATGCCGCCCGCAGCGAGCCAATAGCGGATCCACAGATCATGGGTGCCGCCGGGGAAGGTCATGGCGACCTTCACTTCCTTGCCCTCCGCCTTTTTCTTGGCGAAGGCCTCTTTCAGCTTGGAGGAATCGAGGCTGACGCCGGTGTTCTTGTATTCGCCCGCGATGGAGATGGCCTGGGAGTCGAGGTTGAGGCGCGCCACCAAGTACATGGGGGTGGGCACGTTGTTCTGCGTCACCTTGCCGGTGGAGATGAGGTAGGGCATGGGCGAGAGGATATGCGCGCCGTCGATGCCATTGCTGGCGCCGCCGAGCACGAGATTGTCGCGGGTGGCGGCCCAGGAGGCCTGCTTCTCGATGGCCATTTCGGTGAGGCCATATTTGTCGAAGAAGCCCTTTTCCTTCGCCACGATCATCGGGGCGGCGTCGGTGAGCGCGATATAGCCGAGCTTGGCACCCTTTATTTCAGGCCCCGCCGATTGGGCGAAGGCGCCGCCGGGCAGCTGGATCCGTGCTGCGCCAAGGAGGGCCGCCGTGGCGCCGCCCGCGCGCAGCAGGGAGCGGCGGGTCAGGGAAGGGGTCTTGGTGTCGTTGAAGCTGTTCGCCATCGTGCTGTCTCCACGCTCGAATGCAAAAAGCCGCTGCTCCGGACCGCCCTGGAGGAAGCGGAGGAAACAGCGGCTTTGCTGCAAGGGGTCTTCAGAAATGTTTTCGGCGCCATTGCCGCTGCGCTGCACTATTCAAGCGCCATGCCAACGTGGAATCGGGTAAAAACGTTAGAACCTGGCGTTACGGCGCAGCAGTTACGCGTCGCAATGCGTGCGCTTTAATCGCTCTGCGCGAAATTTGTGCAGCGCAACTGTGTGCAGCTAGAGCCCTGCGGCAAGGGCGAGATCGGCGGCGAAGACCGTTTCGGCGGCCTCAAGTGTGCCCGCCCGGTCGCTGATCTGGCCCGCCTCGACCATCTGCTCGACAATCCAGGGTGCGCAGCCATCCGGGCGATGCAGCCCCGGCCCTGCGAAACGAATAAAGTCGGCCCGCTCGCGCAGGGCGCGATGCTGGTCGAGCGCCAGACGTCCCGACAGGGTGCGGGCGATGACCTCCGCCGGGCAATCGAGCCGGTCCGGGCGCGACATGGCCTGCGTGAGATCGGCGCGGTTGGCGGGGTCGGCCACGAAAACGCAGGCCTGCCCCAGCGCCCGCAGCAGGGCCACGCCCTCCCCGTCCCGCGTCAATCGCCCCTGCGCGGGCATGGCGAGCACCTTTTCGGGCACGTCGGCGAGCACCTCACAGCCCAGCGCCACGAGCACCCCGCGCCCGCGATCCACCGCCAGCGAGTTCCAGGGGCTGCCCACGCAAAAGCCGTCGATCAGTCCCCGGTCCATGAAATCGACCATGAAGGGCGGCGGCGCCACCACCAGTTCCACATCCCCGTCAGGATCGAGGCCGCCCACCCGCAGAAAGCGGCGCAGCAGATAGGTATGGGCGGAGAACAGATGCACGGTGGCCAGCGTCAGGCGGCTCGCCCCGGTCGCCTGCCTTGCGCGCACCACATCCGCAAGGCCCCGGGCGGCGGTCATCCAGTCCGTCAGGGGATCGCAGCCGATGGCGGCGAAGTCCTCCAGCAGGCGCTTCGACAGGGTGATTCCGTTCCCGTTCAGGTTCAACAGAAAGGGCGCCCGCAGGGGGCATTTCGCCTGCCCCACGCCCAGGCTCGCCGCCAGCGCCAGCGGGGCCAGCATATGGGCGGCGTCGTATTGGCCGACCATGAGCCGGTCCCGCAGATTGGCCCAGGAGACGTCGCGGTGCAGGGTGATGGCGAGGCCTTCAGCCTGCGCAAAGCCGAAATCGACGGCGGCGATCAGGGGAGCCGCATCGGTGAGGGGCAGAAAGCCGATGTTGAGGGGGGCGCTCATCAGCAGATCTCCGAAGCGGTGATGATGGCCCGGGCGATGTCCCCCAGCCGCGCCTTCTGGTTCATGGCGGCGCGGCGCATCATGGCGTAGGCCTCCTCCTCGCCGATGGCGCGGGTCTTCATGAGCAGGGCCTTGGCGCGGTCGATGGTCTTGCGGTCGGCGAGCGCGGTCTTGGTCTCCGCCAGCTCCTCCGCCAGCCGCGCGAAGACATGAAAGCGGGTGACGCACATGTCGACGATGTTCTTGACCCGGTCCTTGTGCAGCCCGTTGACGATATAGGCCGAAACCCCCGCCTCCACCGCCGCGCGGGTCTGGTCGGCGTCGGACTCGTCCACGAACATGGTGATGGGGCGGCGCACGAGGCGGCTCACCTGAAACATCTGCTCGAGGGAATCGCGCTGCGGGTTCGCCAGATCGATCAGCACCACATCCGGGTCGATTTCGTTGATGCGCCGCACCAGCATGTCGGTGGAGGACAGGCGCACCACATGGCTGAAGCCGCCCTCGCGCAGGCCATCCTCGATGATGGCCGCCCTGATGGGGCTCTCATCAACCAGCAGGACCTTGAGGCTGGACTCCATGGGCGCTTGCCAAGCTCTGGGAATGTGAAACGCTGGGCCAGTATCGCCCTTGGATCTGCCTAGCACGCGAAAGCGCCTCCTTCAAATGGCGCTGATTGCTGAGAGCATGAGGCGCACGTCATCTTGCAAGAGAGCAGACGTCTTCGCTGAAGGCGCAGAGGTCGCGCAGTCGCATTCAGGACCCTGACCATTCTCAGGTCAATACCGCGCTCACCAAGCGCAATATGATCCAGCAGATGGCGCAGGCGAGAAACACCGCCCTTCTTCCTTGTTGGAGCCGACACTTCGGAATTGTACCGACCGAGGGCTGAAAAGAAGCGCGCCAAGCTTAAAAAACAGGCATAGTGAATTTGGTGCTTACGATTTGCCTGGTATGTGTGGCAATGCCGAGGCATGGCGACCTTCTTGCTTATGGTCGCCAGGAACAGTGGACAGGATGCGCCACCGCTCGCAGTTGGAACCGGGAAAACGTCATGACAACTCGTCTGTTCACTCTTGCCGCCTCAGCTCTTGCGCTGGTCGGGCTCTGTTCCGCCCCCGCCGGGGCGCAGCCTGCCGCCGAGTTCTACAAGGGCAAGACTATTGCGATGGTGGTCAGTTCCAGCGCTGGTGGCGGTTACGATGTGCTCTCGCGCACGGTCGCCCGCTATCTGCCCAGGCATATTCCCGGCGCCCCGATCATCGCGGTGCGCAACATGCCGGGCGCGGGCGGCATTGTCGCGACCAACTACCTCTACAATGTGGCCTCGAAAGACGGGCTCACCATCGGCGGCGTGCAGAATAACACGCCCTTCGAGCCGCTACTTGGCACCAGGGAGGCGGAATATGACCCCAAGAAATTCATTTGGCTGGGCTCGCCGAGCTACGAGACGGGCCTGCTGATCGTCTGGAACACCGTGCCGGTCGAGACTGTCGATGATGTGCGCAGGCGCGAGATCACTGTCAGCTCCTCCGGCGCCAATTCAACCCCCAGTTTCTATGCGCGGCTGCTGAATGACTTGCTCGGCACGAAGTTGAAGATCGTCGTGGGCTATCCCGGTCAGAGCGAATCCTTCATCGCCATGGAGCGGGGCGAGGTCGATGGATATCCCAGCATCTTCTGGAGTTCCCTGTCCGCCACGCGGCCTGACTGGATCAAGAACGGGAAGGTCAAATATATCGTTCAATATGGTCCTGAAAAGGAAAAGGGCGCCGGCGCCACGCCCAATGTCAGCGACCTCCTGACCAAGCCGGACGACAAGTTGCTGCTGAATGCGGCGATTGCGCCTCTGGCTCTGGGGCGCCCCTATCTGCTGCCGCCGGGCGTGCCTGCGGATCGGGTGGCCTTGTTGCAAAAAGCCATGATGGACACTTTCGCCGATCCTGAATTTCTGGCGGAAGCGGACAAACTCAATCTTGGGGTCAATACGCCACGCTCTGCAGAGACGATGACCAAAATCGTTAGCGACGCCTACGCCACCCCTCCTGAGATAGTGTCGCGCCTGCGCAAAATCGCTAACCCTGATGCGGGGAAATAGTTGGGTGGTATCGCACCCCGGCGGGGCTCGAGTCTTTGATCTGCCGCCTACAAGGTGTTTTTGAATTATATAAGGCGATGCGCGACCTTGTTCGGCATATGGCTGCCGTTCCCGTCCCACAGATCAAAATAACCATGCACGGTGCGAGTGCGGCTGCAGGTATGTTGTGATCGTCCGTCACTGGTAAGCGGTGAACAGCACGGATATGACACAGTTAACAACGTCAGGGATGTTCACCTTGTATTCGCCACCGTGCCGCCAGACTTACTTGTCCGGGGCCTCTATGACATGTAGCATGGGAAAATCAAAGGCTTGAGGCATTTCCTATGGCGTCGACTGAACATATCTCCGAAGACTATCTGCAAATGTAGACCCAGCTGCATCAAATTCCGACTTACGGCACATCGTCTTTGATTTATGCTCCAATCGTAGCTCAGTTGATGCAGCAATATCAGCTTTCGTCCGTCTCCGATTATGGCGCGGGTAAAAAAAACTTGCTGGTTGGCCTCGAACGTGTCGGCGTTCGCCCCGAAGTCTATCTCCCCTATGACCCTGTTTTCCCGGAATATGGCGAAGCAAAGGCAGCTCAACTTGTTTGCTGCATCGACGTGCTGGAACATATTGAGCCGGATCTGCTTGATAATATCCTCGCCGATCTCAAGCGTATCACGACCACGTTAGGCTTCTTTACCGTCCATACTGGCCCAGCAAAGAAAGTTCTGGCGGATGGACGCAACGCGCATCTCATTCAAGAGTCCAACTCATGGTGGCTTAAAAAGCTGATCCCCAACTTCGAGATTGTTCATTTGCAGGCACATCCGCAGGGGAGCCCGGGCTTCTGGGTTATTGTCCTACCGCGAAATGGATGAATCGATTTTGCCTCAGGAAACCCCTTGCCGAGGCTGAATGTATATCATCAGGGTTGGAGGGCATGGAATGTCGAAAATTGTTCAGTTGTGACACACGCTTGGTTCAGAGCAGGGGGCGGCTCGCATCGTTCAGGGCGGGCGGCAGGGGCTTTGGCGCGGGATATGAGGATTGCGGATCAGAAGGTCCGAGTTGCCCGTGAAGGCGAAGGGTATCTGGTAATCCTTGTCATCGACCGGCTTGCCTGTGTCGGAGCCGACGTCGAAGGTCTCGTCCCATGGCAGGGTGACCTGCACGGAGCGCGC